>CAZSBL010000004.1:0-55500 GCA_964605205.1 uncultured Gemmatimonadaceae bacterium | reverse complement strand
GCCCGCCCCCTGCCCCATCGCCTAAATGTCTACCTGCCGTTAAGCTAAGATGGCCGATGATGGCAGGCCTCAGAACACGGCCCCTTGCATCGATGGTGTGGCGCGGGTATTGTTGAGATCGAGAATCATTCTTGATTGTCCGCCGCCCGATGCGACGGGCCCTTTTGTCTGGGGACGCGGGACCGAGGCGCGGTGCACGGGCACGGAACTTGACAACGGGAATCGGGGCGCGGGCCCCCGAGGGGTCGGGACGGCCGGCCCCGGGATAGACGAACACGGACAGTGGACATATGGCGATCCTGAAGATCGAAGATCTGCACGCGAGCGTTGCCGAGGGCGACGGGACGAAGATCCTGCGAGGGGTGGACCTGGAGATCGAGGCGGGGAAGATCCACGCGATCATGGGTCCGAACGGCTCGGGGAAGAGCACGCTGGCGAAGGTGCTGGCGGGCCACCCTGCGTACGAGGTGACGCAGGGCAGCGTGGAGTTCCAGGGGGAGGACCTGCTGGAGCTGGAGGCGGACGAGCGTGCCCAGGCGGGCGTATTCCTGGCGTTCCAGTACCCGGTGGAGATCCCCGGCGTCTCCATCGCGAACTTCCTGCGTACGGCGGTGCAGGCGAAGGCCGGCGACGAGGAAGTGGACCTCTTCGAGTTCCAGCAGAAGCTGATGGACCGTATGGCGCTGCTGGAGATGGACACGTCGTTCGCGCAGCGGAGCGTGAACCAGGGGTTCAGCGGTGGTGAGAAGAAGCGCAACGAGATCCTTCAGCTGGCGATGCTGGAGCCCACGCTGGCGGTGATGGATGAGACGGACTCGGGGCTGGACATCGACGCGCTGCAGGTGGTTGCGGCGGGCGTGAACAAGCTCCACGCGGAGCATGAGGACGAGATGGGGGTCCTGTTGATCACTCACTACCAGCGTCTTCTGAACTACATCGAGCCCGACTTCGTGCACGTCATGATCGATGGTCGGCTCGTCAAGTCCGGCGGGCCGGAGCTGGCGGAGCAGCTGGAGGCCGAGGGCTACGCCGAGTGGCAGGAGGAGGAGACCACGGCGGGCGCGGTCTGAACGACGTTCGACCGCTCGGCTGCGAGGTTCGACCGCTCGGCTTCGCCTCGCTTTCGACCGGCCGCGCCTGATGGCGCGAGGTCCCGAGGCCGGAGGCCGAAGGGATCGAACTCGAGAAGCAGGAAGACGCGAAGAAGCACGATCGAAAAGACGAAGCAGGCTTTGCCTACGAAGGTGGAGGGCTTTAGATGCCGCACGACGAAACCGTAGCGAACCTCGGACTCGAGGAGTACAAGTACGACTTCAAGACGGAGGACCGGCCGGTCTTCCGTGCGGAGCCGGGTCTGAGCGAGGACGTGGTCCGTCAGATCTCGAAGAACAAGGAGGAGCCGGAGTGGATGCTGGAGTTCCGGCTGAAGGCGCTCGAGGTCTACCGGAAGAAGCCGATGCCCACATGGGGCGCGGATCTGTCGACGCTCGATGAGACGCTGGACAGCATCTACTACTACGTCCGGCCGCAGGAGAAGATGGAGCGGTCGTGGGACGACGTGCCGGAGAACATCAAGACAACGTTCGAGCGGCTGGGCATCCCGGAGGCGGAGCAGAAGGTGCTGGCGGGCGTGGGCGCCCAGTACGAGTCGGAGATGGTCTACCACTCGCTGAAGAAGGAGTGGGAGGACAAGGGGATCATCTTCGAGTCCATCGAGGACGGGTTGCGGAAGTACCCGGAAATCTTCCGGGAGCACTTCGGCACGGTGGTCCCCACGGCGGACAACAAGTTCGCCGCGCTGAACTCGGCGGTGTGGTCGGGTGGCTCGTTCGTCTACATCCCGAAGGGCGTGAAGGTGGAGACGCCGCTGCAGGCCTACTTCCGGGTGAACCAGGAGCGGATGGGCCAGTTCGAGCGCACGCTGATCATCGTGGAAGAGGGCGCCGACGCCCAGTACATCGAGGGGTGCACGGCGCCGGTCTACAGCACCGAGAGCTTCCACAGCGGCGTGATCGAGATCATCGTGAAGGACAACGCCCGGTTCCGGTACGTGACCATCCAGAACTGGTCGAACAACATGTACAACCTGGTCACGCAGCGGGCCATGGTGGGCCGCAACGGCCACATGGAGTGGATCGACGGCAACCTGGGCTCGAAGGCCACCATGAAGTACCCGAGCTGCTACCTGATGGACGAGGGCGCGCACGGCTCGATCCTGAGCATCGCCTACGCCGGCGACGGGCAGCACCAGGACACCGGCGGGAAGGTGGTCCACGGCGCGCCGAACACGAGCTCGCAGATCATCAGCAAGAGCATCAGCGTGGGGACCGGCCGGAGCACGTACCGGGGGCTGGCCAAGGTCTACGACGGCGCAAAGAACGCCAAGAGCAACGTGGAGTGTGACGCCCTGCTGCTGAACGAGACGAGCCGGACCGACACGTTCCCGTACATCGAGATCGAGGAGAACTCGGCGAGCATCGGCCACGAGGCCAGCGTCTCGAAGATCGGCGAGGAGCAGCTCTTCTATCTCATGAGCCGGGGGCTGGCCGAGGAAGAGGCGGCGGCGCTGATCGTGCGCGGCTTCATCGAGCCGATCAGCAAGGAGCTCCCACTGGAGTACGCGGTGGAGCTGAACCGACTCATCGATCTGGAGATGGAGGGCTCCGTTGGCTGATGTCGCCGTGGCCCCACAGATTGAGGGCCTGATGAATATCGAAAGAAGCGAGGCACAGTCGGGGCTGGAGACCCAGCCCGACTGGCTGGCCGGGCTGCGGGAAGCGGCGTGGGAGGCATGGGAATCGCTCCCCATGCCCACCCGAAAGCTGGAGGAATGGCGCTATACCGATGTGGCGCAGCTGAAGCTCGACGGCGTCGCCCGGGCCGGCCCGTTCGAGGGCGAGGCCCCGGCGGAGGCCCGGGCGCTGCTGGAGGGCCGGGAGGCCGCCGCGAAGGTGCTGGTGATCGGGTCGTCTGTCGTGGACATCGACGTCGACCCCGCCGTGGCCGACCAGGGCGTCCTCGTCATGGAGCTGGACCGTGCCGCCGTGGAGCACCCGGAGCTGGTCCGGGCCCAGCTCGGCAGCGCCGTGGCCATGGACCAGGACAGGCTGGCGGCGCTGAACGGTGCGCTCTGGACGGGCGGGATCTTCGTCCACGTGCCCGATGGCGTGGTGGTGGAGAAGCCGATCCGGGTGGCCCGGTGGATCCCGGAGAGCGGCGAGGGCCAGGCCCACTTCCCCCGCACGCTGATCGTGGCCGGCGCCAACAGCCACGTGGCGTACGTCGACGAGTTCGGCAGCCCGGACTTCGAGGCGCCGACGCTCTCGCTGGGCGCCGTGGAGGTCATCGCCGACCGGGCGGCCGACGTCCAGTATGTGGCCATGCAGCAGTGGGGCGACGGCGTGAGGCACCTGTCGATGCAGCGGACGCTGGCCCAGCGCGACGCGAACCTCGACACACTGGTGGTCAACCTCGGCGCCACCGTGGCCCGGGTGGACCTGAACGCCCGGCTCGAGGGCCCCGGCGCCCGGAGCGACATGCTCGGGCTCTACTTCGCCCGCGGCCATCAGCACTTCGACCACAACACCCGGCAGGACCACGTCAGCGAGCAGGCGCAGAGCGACCTGCTTTACAAGGGCGCACTCTACGACACCTCCAAGGCCATCTTCCGGGGCATCATCCGCGTCCACGAGGGCGCGCAGCGGACCGACGCGTACCAGACCAACCGGAACATCCTGTTGAGCGAGGATGCCGAGGCCGTCAGCCTGCCGAACCTGGAGATCGAGGCCGACGACGTGAAGTGCTCCCACGGCGCCACCGTGGGCCAGCTCGACGACGAGGAGCTCTTCTACCTCATGAGCCGCGGGCTGGACCGGGAATCGGCGGAGCGTCTGGTGATCTTCGGCTTCTTCGGCGAGGTCCTGGACCGGCTCCCGCTGCCCGGCGTGGTGGAGGAGCTGAAGGGCGCCATCGAGGCGAAGATCCGCTGATGGCGTTCGTCAAAGCGGCCGCCGTGGACGAGGTCCCGAAGCGAGGGCTCCTCGACCTGGAGATCGACGGCCAGAAGATCGTCCTGGTCGCCACCGGCGATGGTGCTTACTACGCGCTGAAGGACCAGTGCTCCCACGAGGATTATCCTCTGAGCGATGGCGAGCTCTTGGACGACCACGAGCGCGTCGAGTGCATCTACCACGGCGCCAAGTTCAACGTGAAGACGGGGAAGGCGGTGGCGCTGCCCGCCATCAAGCCGGTACCGTCGTACGAGGTGAAGGTGGAGGACGGCGACATCCTCGTAGACCTGGGATGAGATGACTGACACACAGCAGCATGCTGACGGGGCCACCGTCGCGGCGGAAGCCATCGACCGCGGCCCTTCTTCGTTCGACCCCGAGATCGTCCGGGCCCGGTTCCCGATCCTCGACAGCTACGAGGACCAGCGGCTGGTCTACCTCGACAGCGCCGCCACCGCCCAGCGGCCCGAACGCGTGGTCGAGGCGATCAGCACCTTCTACCGGTCGGAAAACGCCAACGTGCACCGGGGGATCTACGACCTCTCCCGGCGGGCCACCGACCGGTTCGAGGCCGCCCGCGTGACCGTGGCCGATTTCCTGAACGCGCCCGACGCCAGCGAAGTGGTCTGGACCCGGGGCACCACCGAGTCCATCAACCTGGTGGCGGGCACGTGGGGCAGCGAGCACATCGGCGAGGGCGACGAGATCGTCCTGACCCGCCTCGACCACCACTCCAACATCGTCCCCTGGCAGCTCCTGGCCGGCCGCGTCGGTGCCACGATCAGGTACGTCGATGTAGACGACGACGGCCGCCTCCGCCTCGACCAACTCGATGAGATGCTCGGCAGCCGCACGAAGCTCGTGGCCCTCAACCACGCGTCCAACGCGCTGGGCACCATCAACCCGGTGGCCGAGGTCGCCGAGCGGGCCCACGCCGTGGGCGCGCTGGTGCTGGTGGACGGCGCCCAGGGTGCGCCGCACCTGCCAGTGGACGTCCAGAGTCTGGGCGCCGACTTCTACGCCCTCAGCGGCCACAAGATGGGCGGCCCCATGGGGATCGGCGCGCTCTGGGCCCGCAAGGAGCTGCTGGAGGCCATGCCGCCGTACCAGGGCGGCGGCGAGATGATCGACCTGGTGGAGGACGACCACAGCACCTGGGCCGAGGTGCCCCACAAGTTCGAGGCCGGCACCCCCAACGTGGCCGGCGCCGTGGGCATGGCCGCCGCGGTGGACTTCCTGAACGAGCTGGGCGCCGAGGCCGTGGAGGCCCACGAGACCTCGCTGGTGGAGTACGGGCTGGAGAAGCTCAACGCCGTCCCCGGCCTCACCGTCTTCGGCCCGCCCGACGCTACCGACCGGATCGCCGTGTTCAGCTTCAAGCTCGAGGGCGTGCACCCCCACGACGTGGCCACGATCCTGGACTCCGAGCACGTGGCAGTCCGGGCGGGCCACCACTGCACGCAGCCGCTGATGCGCCGGCTGGGCGTGCCGGCCACCACGCGGGCGAGCTGCTGGGTCTACAACACCACAGAGGACATCGACCGGCTGGCGGCGGGGCTCGGCAAGGCGTCGGCGATTTTCGGGTAGGAGCAGGCGCGGAGGCGCGCCCGCGAGCCGTGACCCTCGGCCCTGCCGGCAAGCCTCCGGCCTTCATTACAAGCTACGATTACAACTACAAGTACAAGAGGGGCCCGGGACCCGGGCAACGCCATGGCCAGGATCCGGGCTTGGACCACATCCCGGCCATCGGGGTTTCACTCCACCGGCGGATTGCGTAGCGGGACGAGCGTGCGTCATCCTCGGAGTCCGGCGGCATCGTCGTCGCCTGATCATGAAGGCAGACGGAGAAGGACGGAACGACGTGAACGAGCCCATCGATCGATCCACACCGGACCTCGGTGACCTGTTCCAGGACATCATCCTGGAGCACTACAAGCGGCCGCGGAACAAGGGGTCGCTGGATGACTTCACCGTGGACGTGACCATGAACAACCCCACGTGCGGCGACGCGGTCCACCTGTACCTGAATGTGGCGGGCGGGGTGGTAGAGGACGTGGCGTTCGAGGGTGAGGGGTGCTCGATCAGCCAGTCGTCGATCTCCATGATGACCCAGATCCTGAAAGGTCAGCCGGTGGAGGAGGGCCGCAGGATCGGCGAGATCTTCAAGCAGATGATGCACGGCGACGGCGACGCGGCGAAGAGCAAGGAGCTGAAGGACGCCCGTGCGCTCCAGGGCGTGAGCCAGTTCCCGACGCGGGTGAAGTGCGCGCTGCTCGGGTGGAACGCGTTCGAGGAGGCGGTAAAGGACCAGGAGGGCTGAGCGTCTTTGCCCTTGTCAGCGGGATCTTAGATCTGAGATCTAAGAACTAAGATTTGAGTGGGGACCGGTGGAGGCCGGGTTGCCGGCAGGGCCTCCGGCTTCTTGGCAAGGCGGCACTCGGAACAGCTCCACACCGGAATGGCGGCGGAGCGCCCGGGAGCCTTTCCGCGAACCTCCCGCGAATTCCGCGCGTTCCGGTGTGAGAACATCGCCCGTGAGCGCTGCCCCGCCCGGCACGCTCCCTGCGCGATGAATCGCGACGGCAGCATCGTCGCCTCGTCCGACCTGAGCAGCCGCAGCCCATGAAATCGATCGTCGAGGAGTTCCGGGAGTTCATCGCGCGGGGCAGCGTGGTGGACATGGCCGTGGGGATCGCCGTGGGCGCGGCGTTCGGCGCCATCGCCCGGTCGCTGGTCAACGACGTCATCATGCCGGTGGCGGGGCTGGTCCTGAACCAGGCGGACTTCGCCAACCTGTTCGTGGTGCTCCGGGAAGGGACCTCGCCGCCGCCGTACCTGACGCTCCAGGCGGCGCAGGAGGCGGGCGCGGTGACGCTGAACTACGGGCTCTTCCTGAACTCCATCGTCACCTTCCTGATCATCGCGGCGGCGGTCTTCATGCTGGTCCGGGCCATCAACTCCGTGCGCCGGAAGGAGGAAGGCCCGCCGCCCCCACCCACCAACGAGAAGTGCCCGTACTGCCTGATGCTGGTGCCCATGGCGGCGACCCGGTGCCCGCACTGCACCTCGGAGCTGGCCACGACGGACGGCTGACGTTCGCGGCGGGGCCCCAGGCTCGCCGGCTGAAGCTACGTTTGGAACCGCTTCACACCGGAAGACGGTAGAGTAGGGGCCAGGGGTTGTCCCTGGCCCCTACTCTACCGTTCCCCCCTCGCGCCGGCCCTCTGCCCAAACCCGGCACCCTCGAGCCGCCCGCCACCCTCGGCGGCCCTTCGCGCCCTTCGCGCCCTCCGCGCCTCCGCGTTTCAGAACTCGTCGAGGAGCCAGAACCTCTGGCGGGTGGCGAACGCCCGGTTGAGGACCCCGGTCCGGCCGTGGACGCGGGCGCGGCGCTGGGCGGCGGCGGTGGTAGGCGGGATCTCGCCGGTGAAGATGCGGGCGAAGGTGGCGGCGTCGGTCTCGAGGACGGCGTCGGGCGACGACGGCTCGCCCGCCTCCACATCGGCGGCCCCACCCTCCAGGCGCACGGTCCAGGGGCCGGCGTTGGCGGGTCGCTGGGGGTCCTGTACGGTGAGCTCCAGGGTGGCGGGCTCGTCGCCGCCGTTGGCGAAGAAGCGGCGGGCGCGGAGGGCGCCGGGGACATCGAGGACCCGGAGCATGGGGCCGCGGACGATGCGGGCGGTCGGGAAGTAGAGCGACCGGGCGCCCTGGTAGCGTGGCGGGCGAGGATCGGTGAGGAAGTCGCCGAAGCGCTCGTCGGGGCGGGCGTAGTGGGTGCACCGGGGCCACTGGTCGGACTGGCCGCCGATATGGGCCAGGAGCCCGCGATAGGCGGCCTCGTCCTCGGCGATGAGCTCGCGGACCTGGAGGGTGTGCTCCTCGGGGGTCTCGTTCTGCACGTAGCGCAGGAGCGCGTAGCCGGTGATGGTGCCGTCGTCGTCGTAGACCACGGGGCGGATCTCGGGCTCCGTGCGGGCGGTCCAGATGGCCTCGGCGTCCACGGGCACCACGCCCAGGTCCTCGCCGGTGAGCCGGTAGGCCCACACCTGGCGGTCGCGCTCGATGGGGCCGTTCGAGCCCTCGGCCACCCGGGCGTAGCAGGAGGCGATGGCGCGGGCGTCGTGCTCGAGGTCCGCGGTGCGGACCCGGTCGCCGTTCTCGGCGGCCAGCGCCTCCGTGTGGAACCGGTACTCGTGGAGCTCGCCCACCAGCCCCCACCCCAGGCGGTCGTAGTAGTCGGGGCGGAATGGGTAGAGGACGCTGACCACGTCGCCCCGAGCCACGGCGGCGTCGATGGCCTCGGCGCAGAGCCGGGCGCCGATCCCGCGCCGGCGACGGGGCGGCGCCACGGCCACCGCGGCGAGCCCCATCATCGGCATGGGCGCGCCGGCGACGTACTCGGTCATCCGGTAGATCTTGGCCGCGCCGGAGATCCCCTGGTCCGGCTCCTCGGCCACCATCACGGTCTCGAGACCGCCGTAGCGGCCGCCCGTCTCCAGCATGCGGATCCGCTCCCCGACGGTGCGTTTGCCGGGGAAGGCGTCGTGCCAGAGGTGGGCCAGCGGACGGATGTCTTCGGGCTCGGCCGGCCGGAGCTGGAGCGTCGGCGTGGCGTTCACGGGGTATCCTCGACAGGGCTGGGGTGCCGTGGGCTCGTGACCGGCACGTTACGCATCCGCGGGATGGGGGTCAACGGCGACGACGGGCGGGGCCACGTTCCCGGCGAATGGCCGGATGCGGGGCGAGGCCGCGTTTCCGCGTTGAGCTGTTGCCGTCTTCCTTGCCGTCGGCGAGGGGCACTCCCAGCTTCAGCCCTGGCGTGGGGATTGCCAGGAGTGGAGGGCACACGCGCGCAGAACGGGAGGCAGCGGATGGCGGAGCACCATACGGACGCGAGGCCGGCGGGCGAGGACGAGCGGGCCGAGGGCGGTGGGGAGAAGGTCTCCGCCGGGCGGGTCGGTCGGCGGGTGGCCATCATGGAGGGGGTGCGGACGCCGTTCGTGCGCTCCAGCACCGTCTTCAAGGACCTGACGGCCATCGACCTGGGGGCCGTCGCCGTGCGGGAGCTGCTCAACCGCGGCGAGCTGAAAGGCGCGGAGGTGGACGAGGTGATCTACGGCACGGTGGTCCACTCGGTGAAGGCGCCGAACATCGGCCGGGAGGTGGCGCTCCAGGCGGGGATCCCGGCGAAGGTGCCGGCGTTCTCGGTGAGCCGTGCGTGCGCCAGCGCGAACCAGGCCATCACGTCGGGGGCCGGGAAGATCGCGCTGGGGCAGGGCGACGTGGTGGTGGCCGGCGGCGCCGAGTCGCTTACGAACATCCCCATTACGGTCACGGACAAGCTCCGGGACCGGCTGGTGGAGGCGAACAGCGCCAGGTCGGCGGGGCAGATGCTGAAGGCGTTCAAGGGGTTCCGGCCGAGGGAGCTGGCGCCGCAGACGCCGGCCATCGCCGAGTACAGCACCGGCGAGACCATGGGCGAGGGCGCGGAGAAAATGGCGAAGCTGAACGACATCAGCCGGGAGGAGCAGGACCGGTGGGCGTTCCGGAGCCACGACCTGGCCGCGAAGGGCGTGGAGGACGGTCGCCTGACCGCCGAGATCACCCCCGTCTACCTGGGCCCGGACTACGACGAGGTGATCGAGCGGGACAACACCATCCGGACCGACACGTCGCTGGAGAAGCTGGCCTCGTTGAAGCCGGTGTTCGACCGGAAGTACGGGAGCGTGACGGCCGGGAACTCGTCGGGGCTCACCGACGGCGGCTCGGCCGTGCTGCTCATGAGCGAGGAGCGGGCGAGGGCCGAGGGCCGGGAGCCGCTGGGGTACATCCGGAGCTGGGCGTACGCCGCGCTGGATCCCGCCGAGCAGCTCCTCCAGGGCCCGGCGTTCGCGGTGCCGCAGGCGCTGGACCGGGCCGGGCTCACCATGGACGACATCGACCTCTGGGAGATGCACGAGGCGTTCAGCGCCCAGGTGCTGAGCAACCTCAAGTGGCTCGACAGCGACGAGTTCGCCCGGGAGCGGCTCGGGCGGTCGACCAAGGTCGGCATCCTGCCGGAGGAGCGGATCAACGTCATGGGCGGCTCCATCGCCCTCGGCCACCCCTTCGGCGCCACCGGCGGGCGCGTCACCACCACGCTCCTGAACGAGATGAAGCGCCGGGACGCGCAGTTCGGTCTGATCAGCGTGTGCGCCGCCGGTGCGCTGGGCTTCGCCATGGTGGTCGAGCGGGAGTAGCGCCGCAGGCGCCGCGGTCGAACGTCGAACTCGTCCCGGGGCAGTGGCGCCGGCACGACGGGTTCGTTGACGGCCGCAACGGCTTGTCCGTATCTTTCCGGCTCTCCCCGTACTTCCCTGCGCACCACGTGAGGCAGCGATGTCGAGCCGAGCGATTCTCCTTGTTGGCGTATCCCTGTTCCTGGCCGGCTGTGGGGCCGGGATGGGCATGGGCACGGTCTCCCCCGACGAGATCCCGGAGCTGGAGCGGGTGACGTCGGAGGACCCGAACGACGCCCGGGCGTGGGCACGGCTGGGGGTGGCGTACGGCGCCGCGGACCGGCCGAACGAGGCCCGGGAGGCGCTGGAGCGGTCGGCGGAGCTGCCAGGCACGCCGGTGGCCGCGTGGGCGCACCTGGGCACATGGCGGGAGGAGACGGGCGACATCGAGGGCGCCGCCGAAGCGTACCGGACCTACCTGGACGAGGGCGGTGAGGACGCGGCCGGGTCGGTGGAGGCGCGGCTCACAGTGGTGAGCCAGGAGCTGCTGGAGCGGCGGGCCCGGGACGCGCTGGCCCGGGAGCAGGCGCTGGTGGGCGAGCTGGACCCGGCCACGGTGGGCGTGATCCCGCTCATCGTCGACGGCCCCGAGCGGTACCGGCCGCTGGGCGTGGGGCTGGCGGAGCTGCTGACCACGGACCTGAGCCTTACGGACCGGCTCACGGTGCTGGAGCGGGCGCAGCTGTCGGCGCTGATGGAAGAGGCCAAGCTGGCGCTGGGCGGCTACACCGACGCCGCGTCGGCGGCCCGGGTGGGTCGCCTGCTGCAGGCGGGCCGGCTGGTGCAGGGTCAGATCGCCATCGACGAGTCCGGGGAGGACACCCGGGTCACGACGCTGGTTCTGAACGCCGAGGCGGCGGAGCCCACGGGCGAGGCCACGGAGTCGGGCGTGCTGGAGCGTTTGATGGAGATGGAGGTGCAGCTGGCGCTCCAGATCTACCGGCAGCTGGGGATCGAGCTGACGTCCACTGAGATCGCCCGGCTCGAGGACAAGCCCACACGGAACCTGCAGGCGTTCCTGGCCTACAGCGAGGGGCTCCAGCTCCTCGACGCCGGCCGCTACGACGCCGCGGCGGCCCGGTTCGACAACGCCGTCCAGCTGGACCCGGGGTTCAACGCGGCGAGGCAGGCGGCGACACAGTCGCGGCGAGCGGGCACTACCAGGATGTCGCAGGTCACGCAGCAGGCAACCTCCGAGCTGGCGGCGGAGGTCGGCCCCGGGGGCGGGGACCCCGCGCCACCGCCGACGGCGGCCGCATCACCCATCGACCAGCTGGTGAACGCCACGGTCCCGGCCGGGGCGGCCGCCACGGAGACGGGCGCCAGCGCCACGGGCACCAGCAACACCTCCACCCAGACCTCCACGGTGGAGACCACGGAGACCACGGCGGGGACGGGGGTGGGCCAGGTGGTCCGGATCCCCATCGTCCTCACCCGACCTCGCCCGCTCATCCTGTTCTGGAGGATCCCGTGAGCCGGCGACGACGGGCGGCTCCGGCCGTCGCGGCGGCCCCCGGGCTCGGAGCAGCTTCCGGACCTCGGTCGGCCTTCGAGCGCGCGGCGGCGCGCGGACTCGCCGCGGCCCTCGCCGTGCTGGTCTTCTTCGGTGCGCCGGACGGTGCCCGGGCCCAGGCGGCGGTGGCCGAGACGGGGGTGTACTCGCTGTCCATCGGTGACGCGTCGCTGACGGAGCTGGTGGTCCCGTTCGGGCTCAGCTTCCGGCTCGCCGGCATGCAGCTGGATGCCAACGCGGCGTACGCCAGCGCGAGGTACGAGGCGGGCGGCGTGACCAGCGAGCTGTCGGGGCTCACCGACATCACGCTCCGGGCCATGATCCCCATGATGGAGGGTCGGGGCCGGATCATCGTGGCGGGGAACGTGCCCACGGGCACGTCGGCGCTGGGCACCGACGAGATCCCGGTGGCCGGCGTCATCACCACGGATCTGCTCACGCTCCCCGTCCGCAGCTTCGGCAGCGGTGCCGGCGTGACCACGGGACTGGCCATCGCCCAGCCCATGGGTGACTGGGTGGTCGGCGGGATCGCGGTCTACCGGGTCGGCTCGGCGTACGAGCCGGTCATCGCCAGCGCGGGTACGGAGGCGTCTGAGTTCCGGCCGGGCTCCGAGCTCCGGCTCCGGGTCGGGCTCGAGCGGCCGAGCACGTCGGGCGTGACGGTCCGGCTGGCGGGCTCCTGGAGCCGGTTCGGCGAGGACGAGACGGACGATGACGCGGTCTTCGCCCGGGGCGACCGGCTCATGGGCGAGGCGGTGGCCGAGTTCCCGTTCCTGACGGGCGCGGCCAGCGTGTATGCGTGGAACCTCTACCGAACGGAGAGCGAGCTGCTGATCGGCACGGCGCCCCAGGCCACGCCGGCCAGCAACCTGCTGGGCGCCGGCGCGTCGGTGGCGTACCCGCTCTCACCGGCGCTCACGCTCCGCCCCCGGGCGGAAGTGATGGTGCAGAGTGGTGAGCCGGGCTTCGGCGCCGGCAGCGGCTGGATCACCCGGCTGGGCTCCGCCGTCACCTGGCGGTTCGGCCCGCTCCGCCTCGAGCCGGCGGCGCTGGTCCAGATCGGTGACCTGGAGGGCGAGAGCGTGTTCGGACTCGTGCTGCGTGGAGGTGTGCTGTGGCTGAACTGAATCGATCCATGCGACCCGACGAATCCGGGCGCGAGCGATCCGGGCGCGGAACGCGACGGGGCTTCCTTCCCGCACTGCTGGGCCTCCTGGCCGTATTCGTACTGGCCGCCGCGTGCGACGACGCGTTCGGCCCCGACCGGGGCACCGTCCACCTCGTGATGCAGCCCCGGTTCGCGCAGCACGACGAGACGGCGCTGGACGGCGACGATCCGGCGCTGCGGGTGGACAACATCCGGGTCGTGATCGTGGACGAGGCCGGCGACACGGTGGTGGACCAGGTGGTGGAGTGGCCGCTGGACCAGGACACGCTGCGGGTGGAGGTGGCCCTCGAGGTCACGGGCGAGGAGTCGTTCGACTTCGATCTCCAGGGGCGGGAGGGGAACACCGTCCTTTTCCAGGCCCGGCAGCAGCTGGCGCTGTCCTCCAACGAGACGAACCCCGCGCCATCGCAGCCGGTGCTCGAGTACACCGGGCCCGAGGCGACGCTGGAGAGCGTCGAGATCGAGGGCGCGTCAGGATCGTTCACCGCCGGTGCACAGCTCCAGCTCACGGCGGTCGGCCTCGCCGACGACGGATCCGATGTGCCGGACCCGCTCATGGTCTGGAGCTCCGTCGACACCCTGGCCGCCACCGTCGACTCGACCGGGCTGGTCCGGGTCAAGCACGATGGCTCCCGGACGGTCCGGATCGTGGGGCGCGTGGCGTTCCGCACGCTGGCCGACACGGTGGCGCTGCCGGTGGTGCCAGACACCATGACCTTCGCCCGGTCGCCGGACACCATCCCGGCGTTCGGGTGGCAGTACCTCATCCGGGGCGTGCCGCTGGGCGCTACGGGTGACACGGTCCGGAACGTGGAGCTGGACTGGACGGTCCGGAACGGCGTGGTGCTCGAGCACACGCCCACCCGGGACGTCGGGATCCAGGGGAGCATGATCTCCCGGGCCAACGGCGAGAGCTGGGTGGTGGCCGAGCTGGGTCCGTTCAGCGACAGCGTGCTCGTGGTGGTCGACCAGGTCACCACCGCCGCGGCGCCGAGCCCGGCCCACGCGGTGGTGGGCGTGGGCGGGAGCGTGCAGCTGGCCATCGTGCCCCTCGACGCCAACGGCTACCCGGTGGAGAACGCGCCGGCGCCGCTCTGGACGTCGTCGGATGACGGGATCGCGAGCGTGGACGCCACCGGGCTGGCCACGGGCCAGGGCGCGGCGAGCGCACTCGCGGCGGCCCGGGTCACCGGCGAGGTGGAGGGCGAGACGTTCGCCGCCACGGTCGAGGTCCGCAACGGCACCGACGTCGGTGGGCCCGGGAGCGTGACCGTGGGCGACGGCCACACCTGCTGGATCGACGGGAACCAGAGCCGGGTCTACTGCCGGGGCGTGGGGCAGCTCGGCCAGCTCGGCGACGGGACCCGGATCGACCGTGACACCACGGCGCTGGCGTTCAACCCGTTCCAGACCACCGGCGACACCCACACGCAGGTCAGCGCCGGGGGGCTGCACAGCTGTGCGCTGATGGACACGGTGGGCGGCGCCCGAGCCTTCTGCTGGGGCGACAACCGCTTCGGCCAGCTCGGCGACGGCACCGCCACCGACCGCCTCCAGCCGACGCCCGTGAGCGATGGGGCCGTGGCCGGCACCCTCACGTCGGTGGCGGCCGGCGGCGGGCACAGCTGCGCCCTCGATGACACCGGCGCCGCCTACTGCTGGGGCTCGAACTTCTTCGGCCAGCTGGGGAGCGGGAGCGCCGCCACGGCGTCGGCCTCGCCGGTGGCCGTGGCCGGCGGGCACACCTTCACCGAGCTCGCCGCCGGCTGGATCCATACCTGCGGCCTGGCCACCGATGGCACCATCTGGTGCTGGGGCCGGGGCGAGGAGGGCCAGATCGGCGACGGCGCGCTGGCCGAGGCCCGCTCGCCGGTCCAGGTTTCCGGCGGCCAGACGTACACCGGGCTCGCCGTGGGCGCGGCCCACAGCTGCGGGATCACCGGCGCCGGTGGGATCGAGTGCTGGGGGTACAACTCCGCCGGGCAGGTGGGCACCGGCGACCCGGGCTTCGAAGTGACAACGCCCGCCACGGTGCCGTTCCCGACATCGGTCACCGTGACCGACGTGGCCCTCGGCTGGGTCCACGGCTGCGCCCTGGCCGATACGGGCGAGGTCTTCTGCTGGGGCGGCAACGACCAGCTCCAGCTCGGGCAGGCGCTGCCCCGGGTGACCCGGACCCCGATCGCGGTCCCGGCGCTGGGCTTCACGCCCGACGCGCTGGCCGGCGGCGGGAGCGAGACGTGCGCCACCGACGGCAGCGCGCTGGCGTGCTGGGGCGGGATCGACCCGGAGTACCTGGGCCGGAACCAGCTGGCTATCCCGCCGAGCTCGGCGGACCCGCTCGCAGCGTTCTCAGGGCGATAAGGGCGCGTCGGGGCCCGTGCTCCGGGCCCCAAGAGCCGTCGTCCCACTGGGTGGCCACCAGGAGCCGGGCCCCGTGGCCCAGCGCGGTGGCCACCCGCTCCCCGCCCACCCCCACCGCCCGGGCCGCGTCGAACACCGCCAGCGCGTGGAACGGGTCGGCGTCGAGCCAGCTGCCGTCGCCCCGCTGCCGCCCCGCGACCCAGGCGAGCGCCCGCTCCGCCGCCTCCCGGTCCGCCGCCTCCCTCGACGCCAGGAGCGCGTGGGTGGCCGCCAGGAGCGCTGTGGTGGTAAGCCCCGCCGGCGGGCCGACGGGCCCGGCCCCTCCGGCCCGTCCCCTGCGACCGTCGGACGGCGTTCCGGACTCGCCGGTCCACATCGCCGCCGCCCGGCGGAGCGCCTCGAGGTGGAGCCGCGCGTCGGTGCCGCCATCGCGCCAGAGGAGCGTGCACCGGAGCGCCTCGGCCGAGAGACCGAACCGGGCCTCCGCCTCCCCGGCCGTGCGAGCGCCGTCCGGGAGGTCCACGTCCTTCAGGATCGCGTCGGGCGGCGCCGCGCTGTAGAACCCGCCGGCGAAGTGGTGGCAGAGCCCCCGGGCGTGGCGGGCCGGCGCGCAGCCGTCGGTCCATGCCCCGGGGGCGCCCCGTCGGTGGCGGAGCCAGTCCAGAGCGCGGCCCACGGCCGGATCGAGCTCCCGGAGCGACGCCGCCTGCCGCAGCTCCCGGAGCACGAAGAGCGACCGGACCGTGGCCGCCACGTCGTCGTCCCAGCTCCCGTTCCGCTCCCGGTCCACGATCCAGCGGACCCAGCGGCGGGCGGCCTCCGGGTCCTCCGCCCGGCCATGCTCGTGGGCGGCGATGGCCGACTCCGGCGCCTCCCGGCTCTTCAGCCACGCCAGCGCCGCCTCGATGGCGCGGTCGGTACCGCCGAGCCCGGTCACCGTGCCCTCCGGCCAGCGCCGGGCGCGGACGCCGCGAACGGGCAGGAGACCGCCGCACCGTTCATGACAGGAAGCTCCGCACCAGCGTGGTGAGCGTGCGGTGGGCCGCGTCGATCTCGGATACCGGCGCCGACTCGTCGACGGCGTGGGCGGCCTCGATGCTGCCGGGCCCGAAGCAGAGGGCCGGGACCCCGGCCTCCACGAAGGTGGCGGCCTCCACCCACGCGGTCATCCCGCGCACCGCCGGGTCGAGCCCGGCGGCGCGGGCGGCGTCGGCTACGGCATCGACCAGGGCGTGGTCACCGGGGATCCCGGCGCCGTTCCGGTGCAGCGTGACCTCGAGGGAGACATCCAGCGCCGGCACCTCGGACCGGAGCTGACCGAGGACGAACTCCACCTCCGTGCGGAACGCGTCGGGCCCCTCACCCGGGAGCGTCCGCCGCTCCAGCGTGAGCGTGCACGCGTCGGGGTAGACCGACGGGGCGGTCCCGCCCCGGATGGTGCCGGCGTGGACGGAGCCGGCGCCCAGGAGCGGGTGGGGCTCCCGCTCCACCAGCCTCGCCTCGAACTCGCCGAGCCGGGCCAGGAAGAGACCGGCGTGGCGGATAGCGTCCACGCCCCGGTCGGGCCGGGATCCGTGGGCGGCCCGGCCCCGGAACACCAGCTCGATCCAGGTGAAGCCCTTGTGGGCCGGCATGATGTCCAGCGACGTGGGCTCGCAGACCACGGCGCCGTCAGCCGTGAGGCCGCGCTCCACCAGCGCACGGGCGCCGCGACCGGCCTCCTCCTCATCCGCGGTCAGGGCCACGATCAGCGTACCCGCCAGGGCTTCGGGGTCCCCGGCGGCGTCCCGGGCGCCCCGGGCGGCGTCCCGGGCGCCCCGGGCGGCGTCCCGGGCGGCGGCCAGCAGCGCCGCCACCCCACCCTTCATGTCCGCCGAGCCGCGGCCGTGCAGCCGGCCGTCGCGGACCGCCGGGTCGAAGGGGTCGACCATCCCCTCCACCCCCACGGTGTCGAGGTGGCCGTTCAGGATCAGCGACCTTCCCGGCCCGCGCTCCAGCCGCGCCAGCACGTTCGGCCGCCCCGGCGCCGCATCCGCGAGCTCCACCTCGAAGCCCCAGGCCCGGAGCCAGCCGGCGGTGAGCTCGGCGATGGCCGCCTCACCGGCGCCATCGGGGTCGAGGGCCGGATTCACCGATGGCGTGGCCACCAGCGCCCGGGCCAGCGCCAGTGCATCGCCGGATTCGATGGCTTTTTGCCCGTTCTTTACACTGTCCCCCATGGCGTAACCCCACCGGTCTTCTTATGGTTTGGTTGACCCCGTTACGGAGTTGCTCTCTTCCCGGGAGGCACGATTCGCACGTTGAGCGTCAGTCTGCTGGCCGTGGCCGCCGTGGTGGCCGGTGTGCTATTCAACCGGAGCCGTCAGACGGCGCCGGCCACACCAGACCTCGACACCGACACCGGCGTCGAGGACGCCGTGCAGCTGGAAGCGCTGCGCCAGGCCGGCATCTGACCGACCGCTGACGGCGCCGCGCCGTGGGCAGCCTACCCGGCGCGCGGTCCGCGGGTTCAGCGTGTCATCCGTCCGTCCACCGGCTTCTGCCGCCGTGGAATCTACCCGGCCGAAGAGTGGTCGTGGACGATCTTCCACCCGTCGTCGGTCATCCGGAGCGTGAGGGAGAAGACGCCGGTAGCGGCGGTCTCCCCGGTCTCCCGGTGGTAGAGGATGAACCGGCCCACGGCCAGCGCCGTGGTGGCCCCTTCCGGTCGGACCTCCATCATCTCGTAGCGGAGCCCGTTCTCGGGCATCCCGGTGCTCCAGTACCCGTCGATGTACGCCTGGCGGATGGTGTCGAGCCCCCGGATCAGCCCCGAGGAGCCGACGAAGGTTGCGTCGGGCGCGTAGTCCACGAGGAAGCCGTCGAGATCACCGCGGGTCCACGCCTCGGCCGAGGCAGCGAGCATGGCGGTAATCTCCTGTTCGACGGCGCTGGGGTCGGGCGGGAGGCCGGGCCGCGGGCCGCAGGCGGCGGCCAGCACGAGGAAGAGGGGGAGAGCCCGTCGTCGACTACGGGTAGTCGTAGTTCGCGTTCTTCTCAATGTAATCGGTCCACTCCGGGGGGACGTCCGTATCGGGGAAGATGGCCGTCACCGGGCACTCGGGCTCACACGCGCCGCAGTCGATGCACTCGTCCGGATGGATATAGAACTGATCCTCGCCCTCGTAGATGCAGTCCACGGGGCAGACTTCGACGCAGCTGGCGTCCTTGGTCCCGATGCACGGTTCCGTGATGATGTATGGCATTCGGCTTCCTCCGAGCTTCGTCCGTTACGGGCGCCGAATAGTGTAAGAGGCGGCGGGCCAGTGCAAGCCCCCGAGGTCGCTATTCCAGGAACCGGCGGGCGAACATGTCGCACCACCAGTCGAGGCGGGCGGCCAGGGTGGTGTCGACGCGGCGGGTGACGGCGACGTAGGCATCGCGGGTGGACGCGTGGGTCCCGGCCCACTCGTTCTCGGGGCGCAGGTGGAGGTGTCGGGCCTGATCGAGGCGCTCGGCCGCGGCGATCCGCATCGCCGCGGCGGGGAGCGCCAGCAGCGTCTCCAGCAGCCGCTCGGTGCGGGCGGGGACGGGGACGAGGGCGGCCAGCTCGGCGGCGTCGGGGCTGACCCGTCGCATGGCGTCAGGCGGAGGCAGGAGCGTGGGGTCCCGGGTCTCCACGAAGAGGGCGGCGGCCAGGGTGACGGGATCGGCCTCCCGGGTGTCGTCCATGAGGATGAGGGCCGTGCGGGCCGGGTGCAGGTAGTCCGGGAGGTGGTCTTCCTCGATCCGGTGGAGCCGGGGGCCCATGGCCAGCCGGAAGGCGTCGAGGATGAGCGCCCGACCCCGGGTGTCGATCCCGAGGCGATGGGCGGTGCGGGCCAGGCGACGGCTCATGGCCTCGGCCCGGTGCGCCTCCTCCCGGCCCCAGCGGACCTCGCCGGCGCCCGGGTCTGAGACCGGTGCCTCGGGCGCATCGGGCCGCTCGCCCGCCGGCCCGTCCGGCGGGTCCGGGTCCGTCACTTCTGCCAGGGCGTCTCGGTCTCGCCGGCCCGGTGGTTCACGAGCCGGGCCCAGACGAAGAGGAGGTCGGAGAGGCGGTTGAGGTAGACGGTGATCCCGGGCTCGACGTCGTCGCCGAGGGCCACCACGGCCCGCTCGGTCCGGCGGCAGACGGTGCGGGCCAGGTGCAGCGCCGCGCCGGCCTCGCCGCCGCCGGGGAGGATGAACGCCTCGAGGGGCTCGAGCTCCTGGTCGGCGTCGTCGATCCAGCCCTCGAACTCGGCCACCCGCTCCCCGGGCAGCGGCGGCAGGTGCTTGCGGGACCGGGCGTCGGCGGGCGTGGCCAGGTGGGAGCCAATGGCGAACAGGTCACGCTGGATGCTGGTCAGCCGGTCGGCCACCTCGGCGTCTTCCAGGCGGGTCAGCACCCAGCCGATCAGCGCGTTCAGCTCGTCGAGGGTGCCATAGGCGGCCACCCGCGGGTGGTCCTTCGGCACCCGCCCGCCGCCGAACAGCCCCGTCTCGCCCTCGTCCCCGGTGCGCGTGTAGATCTTCATCCCGTATCCCGTCCTCGATCCCGGTCTCAACCGTCGGTGGCCGCTTCCAGCAGCTCGAGCGTGCCGGCGTCCGCGTCGAGGCGGGCCGGGACGCCGAGCGGCAGCGTCCAGTTCTCCCGTCCGTGACCGAAGGGCAAGCCGAGTGCCACGGGCACGCCCAGGGGCTCGAGGAGCTCGCCGAAGAGATTGGACAGCGACGCCGTGGCGGCGGCCCGCTCGCCCGCGCCGTCGGCGGGCTCGGGCTGGACCGGCTCGACCGCGTCCCGCTCCAACCCGGACAGGTGGCTGAACGCACCGAACGCCACGCCCGCCACGTCGTCGAAGAGGCCGGCCAGGCGGAGCTGGCTGAGCATCCGGTCGATCCGGTAGAGAGGCTCGGCCACATCCTCGATGAAGAGGATGGCGCCCCGGGTGTCGGGCTGGTAGCGGGTGCCGCAGGTGGCGGCCAGGAGCGACAGGTTGCCGCCCACCAGCGGGCCCTCCGCTGCGCCGCCGACCACCGGGACCGGCTCCTCGCCGGGTGGGAGCTCGAGGACGCCGGCGGGCTCTGTGCCCATCACCACGGCCCTGAAGACCGCCTCGGTAGTGGGCGGGAAGTAGGAGTGGCCGGCGTGGGGCCCGTGGAAGGAGACGACCCCTTCGCGGTAGAGCGCCAGGTGGACCACGGTGTTGTCGCTGAACCCGATGAACGGCTTCGGCCGCTCCCGGAGCGGCGAGAGGTCGACCCGGTCGAGGGTGCGCAGGTTGCCGTACCCGCCCCGGAGCGCCCAGACGGCGGCCGCCGGGCCGGTGAGCGCCCGGCCGAGGTCCGCCGCGCGCTCCGCGTCGGTACCGGCCAGGTAGCCCTTCCGGGCGCGGATCGACTGGCCGGGGACGGGCTCGAGGCCCAGCTGCCGGCAGCGGCGGGTGGCCCGCTCGATGGTGGCCTCGTCCACGGGGCCGGCGGGCGCGACCAGCGCCACCGAGTCGCCGGGACGCAGTACGGGTGGATAGATCACACCGCGAAGGTGGCCCCGGCAGCGTTCCGGCGCCAGCCCCTTGGCGAGGCCGCGCTCGGCCGGGCGTCAGAAGAGCGCGTCGAAATAGAGCTCGAGGTGGGTGCCGGGCTCCGGCTCGATCCGCCGGGCCAGGTCAATGCGGAGGAGACCGTCGAAGAGGCTGGCACCGATCCCGGCGGAGAGGGCCACGTCATCCTCGGCGAACGCGTCGAAGGTCCCGGCCCAGCCGGCGTCGGCGAAGATGGACAGCCGGGCGGCGGGGAAGGCGTTGGCCAGCTCGGCCCGTGCGCGGCCGTAGTCGGGGCCGGTCAGGGCACCGCCGCGGAAGCCCCGGAGGGTGGCCGGCCCGCCCAGGAACCACGCGCCCTGGATCGGCGCCGCGCCGTCGGCGAAGGTGGTCCCGCCAGCTACCTCGAGGCCGAACAGGAGCCCGAGCACGGGGCCCGAGCCCCGGAGCGTGAGCCCGGGCCGGAGGAAGGTGTAGCGCCCGGCCTGGGCGGTCAGGTCGAGCCAGCCGCCCCAGCGGAAGCCGGTGGGGTTCAGCCCGCGCTCGCCGCCCAGCGTGATGGCCAGCCCCACCTGGTGGGCGGTGGCCGCGTCGATGGTCGGTCGGAAGCCGCGGGCCGGGTCGATGAGGTGCGGGATGCTGAAATCGGTGTTCGTGGCGGCCGCCGACTGGTGCTCGACGTAGAGCCGCGCCCGGTACCACGACTCGCCCTTCGGCGCCACCCGCACCTCGGCGCCCAGCGCCCGGAAGTAGGTCCCATTATCGCGCCCCAGGAGGAGCGCGCTGATGGAGTTGCCGAGCCCCAGCGGTCGGAGCGACGGGTCGGCCACGGCCAGCCGCCGGTACGCCGCCACCCGCCAGTCGCGCCGGAGCGACGGGATGGTGACGCCGAGCTCGGCGTTGGGCGCGAGGTCGGCCACGCCGAGGCGTGCGGTGGCATCGAGGCGGAGACGGCCCAGGTCGAGGTCGGCCCGCACCCCGGCGGAGAGCGCCTCGACCCGGTTGTAGCGGAGGAGCCCCTTCCCGGGCACCCAGGGCGGCGTGATCCGGGGCCGTCTCGCCACCCACGGCGACGGCGGGAGCGCCCCGAGCCGGTCGGTCAGGTCCCGGAGCTCGGCCTCGCTGATCAGCCCCTCTCCATGGGCGTAGAACGATTCCACCAGGAGCGGGCTGCTCAGCAGCGCGGCCGAGTCGGCCACCTCCACGATGGTGCGGAACGCAAACGGGCGGGGCGTGTCGGTGGTGTCGCCGGCCAGGTCGCGGATCGCCGGCGGCAACTCGTCCCACCCCCACGGATCGGCCCGCACGGTGTAGTCGGAGTAGCGGATCTCAAGGGAGACGGGGACCGTGATGGCGCCCATGCTGAGCGACCCGTGGAACCCCATGTGACGGGGCATCCACCAGCGCATTTCCCAGAGCCCGTAGTCCACGGTCACGTAGTCGATCTCGAAGACGATGGGCTTGAGCATCGCCGGGATCTCGTCCATGTCATCGGCCTCTTCGGCCGCCTCCTCCGGGTCGAGGCGCGCCAGATCTCGCTCGAGGTCGAAGGAGTCGGCGGGCCGGAAGAGGGCCTGGACGATGGCGTAGTCGTCGAGCTCGATCCAGAACGAGCCCGTGACCACGCGGATATCCCGCTCCCGGGGGATCGCCCGCAGCTCCACCAGCCGGATCGGGTCGCCGTCCGGGAGCCGGATCACGGTGCTGTCTCCGATCTCGTACCGGTAGAGCGCCTCGCCGCCGTCCATGAGCGGGTGCCACGCGAACGGGCCGTTGCTCTCGGCCGCGAAGAGCCGGTCATCGCCGGGCTCCGGCATGAACTCCCGGGCCCAATCCTCCAGGTCTTCGGGGATATGGATACCGGGCATGGCCACCGGCACCGCCTGCCGGGCGCCCTCGACCTTCACCCGGCTCGGCCGGTCGCGGTGCCACTCGATCCGGGCCGCCGTCTCCCGCCGGAAGAGGAGCCGCTCCCGGCGCAGCGCCCGGATCCCAACGGAGATCCGCTGGTGCGACGTGGCGGTGTAGTGGAAGACCGACGCGTCGATGACGTCACGGTGGCCCCGGGCCCGCTCCACCAGCGTGCGGGTCTCCTCGTTGGCGTACGCGGTGGCGTAGTCCTCCGGGGTGGGCACGGGCCGGAGGGTGTCCTGCGGGGCCCCGGTCCCGGTCCGGGGCTCGCGGTCGACGCCGACGTCGACCTGCACGCCCTGTAGCGCGGCGATGAGGAGTAGAGCGATCACGCTGGACCTCGTCTGGCTCCGTCGGGAGTTCCGTTCCGTGTGTCCGTGATTCCGTGTGGCCGTGTGGGGCCGTACGCGCGTGTACGTACCGGAGTTTCCGTGAAGTCGGGCCGGCGCCGGCCGCCGGCCCACCGGCCCGCCGGGTGAGCCCCGGTCTGGTCCACGGCTTGCACCGTTTCTATCTTGAGCGCTGCCTCCAACCACGGGAGCCGCCATGGTGGACCCAAGCACCGAGACGGAGCTGAACCGGCTGTACTGGGAGACCGACGCATCGGTCTCCGAGATCGCCGACCAGTTCGACCTCTCGCGCCGCACGCTCTACGAGGGGATCGACCCCCGCCCCGCGGGCCGCCACTGCCCGGAATGTGGGGCTCCGCTGGGGTACCGCAACAGGACGGCGCTGGAGAACGGGGAGGCGGAGTGCCCCGCGTGCGACTACGAGACCGAGCTCGACGCCGCGGCCACTGAGGCCGCCGCCCAGGGGCAGACCACCGCCGGGGGCCCGACGCAGCCGAAGACCCGGCCCCGGGCACTGCCGCCCGCCGGGAGCGGGCCGGCGCTGGGGACGGCGTTCGTGGCCGGGCTCCTGGCCGGCGCCCTGGTCACCTGGCTCATCGAGCGGCACTGACCGGATGCCGCCGGGCGGAGCGCTCCCCGACCTCCGTACACCGGTGCCCGGCCCGAAGTCCCGGGCGCTGGCCGAGCGGCTGGCGGCCGTCGAGTCCCGCAACATCACCGCGGTGGGCGAGCTGGGCCCGATCTTCTGGACGGAGGCCGCCGGCGCCAACGTCCGGGACGCCGACGGCAATGTCTACATCGACCTGACCGCCGGCTTCGGCGTGAGTGCCGCGGGCCACGGGAACCCGGCGGTGGCCGATGCCGCCGGGGCCCAGCTCCGGCGCCTGGCTCACGCCATGGGTGATGTCCACCCCGCGGAGATCAAGGTCGAGCTGCTGGAGCGGCTGGCCGCGCTGGCCCCCGGCGACCTCTCGGTCTCCATCCTCTCGGCCAACGGGAGCGACGCGGTGGAGTCGGCGCTCAAGACCGCCGTACTGGCCACCGGTCGGCCCGGGATCGTGGCGTTCGAGGGCGGCTACCACGGCCTCGGGTACGGCGCCCTCGCCGTCACCGCCGGGCACCGGTTCCGGGCGCCGTTCCAGGCCCAGCTCTTCGACGGCGTCCGCTTCGCCCCCTACCCGGCCGATGGCGCGGCACCGGTCGGCCGGCGCGACGTGACCACCGACGCGGCGCTGGAGGCGGTGCGGACCGCGATCCGGGGCGACCCGCCGGTGGGCGCGGTGATCGTCGAGCCGGTGCAGGGGCGGGGCGGGATCGTGGTCCCACCGCCGGACTTCCTGACCCGGCTGCGGACGCTCTGCGACGAGGAGGGCGTGCTCCTCATCGCCGACGAGATCTACACCGGGCTGGGCCGCACCGGCCGGTGGTTCGCGTGCCAGCACACGGGCGTGGTGCCGGACCTCGTGACGGTGGGCAAGTCGCTGGCCGGCGGGCTCCCGCTGAGCGCGGTGATCGGCAACCCCGCCGTCATGGAGGCGTGGCCGCCGTCCGACGGGGAGGCGATCCACACCAGCACCTTCCTGGGCAACCCGGTGACGTGCGCCGCCGCGCTGGCGCAGCTCGACGAGATCGAGGGCCGGGGGCTGGTGGCCCGGGCCGCCAAGCTCGGAGACCGGCTCGACGAGCGACTCCGGGCGCTGGTCCAGACCCACGCCGGCGCACGGTCCACCCGGGGGCTGGGGCTCATGCGGGCGCTGGAGGTCGCGGACGAGAAGACGGCCGCCGCGCTGGCGGCCGCCGCGCTGCGGGAGGGCGTGATCCTCCTCCCGGAGGGGGCCGCGCTGGCGTTTACACCCCCGCTGACCATCACGGAAGCGCAGCTGGATCACGCCGTGGACGTGGTCGGCGCCCTCGTGGCCGGGAACGGGCGGTGAGGCCCGGTGACCGCCGGGGGGCGGCCACCGGCCGCCGACCGCGGGCCGCTAACGGACCTCTTCGATCCGGGCGGCCATGTCGAAGTCCTTGTTCGTGAGGCCGCCCTCGCTGTGCGTCGAGAGGGCGCACGCCACGCGGTCGTACCGGATGTCGATGTCCGGGTGATGGCCGGCCGCCTCCGCCCGCTCGGCGATCCGGTTCACGAAGTCGATGGCTTCCTGGAACGAGTCCAGGGTGAACGTCTTCCGGATCATGTCTCCATCACGGGTCCAGCCGTGCAGCCGGTCGAGATGGCTGCGGATCTCCTGCTCGTCGAGAAGCGCCACGGAATCCTCCTGTGCGCGAGTTCGGGGTCGAAGAAGCTGCTCGGCACCGTCTCAGTGTGCAAGTCCCGTCCCACCGCCCCCGGCGGTTCATTGCCTTTTCGTTACGGGGCGCCCACCTTCAACGGCACGTTGTGACGGATATCCTGATTACCGGCGCGACCGGCTTCGTCGGGTCGCACCTCGTGGACGTGCTGGCGCGGCGGGTCGGCCGAGCGCGGGCTCTCGTACGGGAGTCGAGCGACACCTCCCTCCTCGAACGGTACGGCTTCGAGACGGTGGTCGGGAGCCTGAGCGACGGGGCCTCGCTGCGTCGGGCGGTGGCGGGCGCCGACGTGGTGGTCCACATGGCCGCCGCGACGCGCGCCCTGGACGCCGAGACGTTTCACAGGATCAACGCGGAGGGCACGGAGCGGCTGGTCACCGCCATGGAGGCGGAGACCAGCGGTGCCCGACTCGTGTACCTGAGCTCGATGGCGGCCGTAGGGCCGTCGCGGGATGGGACGCCGGTGGAACCCGGCGACGAGCCGCGGCCGCTCACGGCCTACGGCCGGAGCAAGCTGGCCGGCGAGGCCGTGGTGGAGGGGTGGCCAGACGCGGCGGTGATCCGGGCTCCGGCGGTGTACGGCCCCGGGGACCGGGACCTGCTGACGTTCTTCCGGCTGGCGCGGTTCGGGGTGCTGCCGGTGGTGGGGCCGCCGGACCGGCGGCTGCAGCTGGTGCACGCCCGGGACCTGGCGGAGGCGATGATGGCGGCGGCGGCGGCGGACGCCACGGGCGTCTACCACGTGGCCGAGCCCCGGGCCTACCGCTGGAGCGAGCTGTTGGACATGATGGCGCGGGTGATGGACCGGACAGGGGTCCGGATCCGGGTGCCCGCGGCGGCGGTGAAGGGGGCGGCGGCGGTGTCGGAAGCCATCGCCCGCCGGACGCGCCGCCCGGTCATCTTCGACCGGGACAAAGCGAAGGAGCTGTTGGCGGAGTGGCTGTGCGAGACGGCGACGGCCCGTCGGGAGCTGGGCTTCGAGGCCCGGATCCCGCTGGCGGACGGCCTCCGGGAAACCGCCGCGTGGTACCGGGCGTACGGCTGGCTGTGAGTCGCTGAAGCATATGAGATCGGGGGTTTGATGAGTCTGTTCGACAAATGCCGTAACTACACGCAGGCGCGGGAGGTCCAGGCCGCAGGGTTCTACCCGTACTTCCGCGCCATCGAGGACTCCCACGATACCGTGGTGGTGGTCGAGGGACGCCGGAAGATCATGGTGGGGTCCAACAACTACCTGGGCCTCACACATCATCCGAAGGTGCTGGCGGCGGCCGACGAGGCGCTGCGTCGGTATGGCAGCGGGTGCACGGGCAGCCGCTTCCTGAACGGCACCCTGGACCTGCACCAGAAGCTGGAGCGCGATCTGGCCGAGTTCCTGGGCAAGGAAGAGGCGCTGATCTTCAGCACCGGGTTCCAGACCAATCTGGGCGTCATCGCCGGCCTGGTGGGGCGCAACGAGCACATCTTCAGCGACCGCCTCAACCACGCGAGCATCGTGGACGGCTGCCGTCTCTCTCACGGGGAGACCCACAAGTACAACCACAATGACATGGAGGACCTGGAGCGACGGCTCCGGAAGGTGCCGGCGGAGGCGGGAAAGATGATCATCGCCGACGGTATCTTCTCCATGGAGGGCGACATCGTGGACCTGCCGGGGCTGGTGGAGCTCGGCCAGCGGTACCACGCCAGGGTGGTGGTGGACGACGCCCACGCCTTCGGCGTGCTGGGCGAGACGGGCGCCGGGACCGCAGAACACTTCGGGTTGACCGACGAGGTGGGGCTGATCATCACCACCTTCTCGAAGTCGCTGGCCTCCATCGGCGGCGTGGTGGCGGGCCCGGAAGTGGTGATCCACTACCTGAAGCACCACGCCCGGCCGCTGATCTTCAGTGCCAGCATGCCGCCGTCCGCGGTGGCCACGGTGCAGGCCGCCCTGGACGTACTGAAGGAAGAGCCGGAGCGGATCCAGCGGCTCTGGCGGAACACCCGCCGGATGCAGGAAGGGCTCAAGGGCCTCGGCTACGACATCGGCGAAAGCGAGACGCCGGTGGTGCCGGTGGTGATCGGTGAGCTGGACCGGATGCTGGTCTTCTGGAAGGAGTTGTTCGACGCCGGCGTATTCACGAACCCGGTGACGCCGCCGGCGGTGCCGGAGGACTCGTGCCGGCTCCGGATCTCCCTCATGGCCACCCACGAGGACGAGCACATCGACCAGGTGCTGGACGCCTTCGCGAAGGTCGGGAAGGCCATGGCCGTCCTGTAGGCATGGGCACCCTGTAGGCATGGGCACCCTGGTGGTGCCGGTCCGGGACCCGGCGAGCGAGAAGCGGTTCATCGAGCTGCCCTGGCGGATCTACGCCGACGACCCCGCGTGGGTCCCGCCGCTGAAAGCCGATGTCCGGACCCTCGTGCGCCGCGAGCACCCGTTCCACGAGCACGCCGACACCGAGTTCTTCCTGGCCCTCCGCCATGACGAGGTGGTCGGCCGGATCGCCGCGGCCGTGAACCACCGCTACAACGCGTTCCACGACACCCGCACCGGCTTCATCGGGCTGTTCGAGTGCGTCGATGACCCGGCGGTGGCCGGGCTCCTGCTCGAGACCGCCGCCGACTGGCTGCGGGAGCGCGGGCAGGCCGAGGCCATCGGCCCGTTTAACCTCTCCACCAACGACGAGCTGTACGGCCCCGGCGTCCTCCTCGACAACTACGGCACGCCGCCCGTCCTGCTCATGGGGCACAACCCGCCGTACTACCCGACGCTCTTCGAGGCGGCGGGGTGGGACAAGGCGAAGGACCTCCTCTCGTACCGCCTCGAGGCCGATGCGCCGCCGGAGCGGCTGGTGCGGGGGGTGAAGCGGATGACCAGCAAGATCGACGGGCTGCGGCTCCGTCAGATCGAGCTGAAGCGTCTCGACCGGGAGATCCGGCTGGTGAAGGAGATCTACAACGCCGCGTGGGAGAAGAACTGGGGCTTCGCGCCGCTGACCGACGCGGAGATCGAGCACCTGGGCCAGGAGCTGAAGCCGATCATCGACGAGCGGTACGCCGTCATCGCGGAGGTCGGCAGCGAGCCCGTGGGCTTCGCGCTGGCGCTCCCGGACTACAACCGGGTGCTGAAGCACCTGAACGGCCGGCTCTTCCCCTTCGGCTGGCTCAAGCTGCTCTGGCACCGGCGGAAGATCGACCAGCTCCGCGTCTTCACGCTGGGGCTCAAGCCGGCGTACCGCCGCAAGGGGATCGACGCCCTCTTCTACCTGCACATGTTCGAGCAGGGCACCGGCGCCGGGATCCACCGGGCCGAGGCCGGCTGGATCCTCGAGGACAACTGGGGGATGCGCCGGGGGATGGAGCGGATGGGGGCATACGTGTTCAAGACGTATCGCGTGTATGGACGGGAGCTCGCCTAGACCCGCCCGGCCCCTCGACCGCGTGGTCGGCGGGTACCTCGTCCTGGCCGCCCTGGCCTACGCGTTCCCCCACCGGCCGGCGCTCTGGCCGCTCCTGGTGGCCGCGCACCTGGCCCTCGGCGGCGCGCTCCTCACGGGAGGGTGGGAGCGGCTCCGGCGGTGGGCCCGTGGCGAGCCAGACCGGCGGTGGCCGGACCCGCTCCGCCGGACGGCGGCCATCGTCGCCGACGGGTACCCGCTGCTCCTGCTGCCCTTCCTGTACTGGGAGCTGCCGCTGCTGAAC
The DNA here is from genome assembly GCA_964605205.1 of uncultured Gemmatimonadaceae bacterium. Classification (GTDB taxonomy): domain Bacteria; phylum Gemmatimonadota; class Gemmatimonadetes; order Longimicrobiales; family RSA9; genus JAWVYT01. The sequence continues at coordinate 26,369 of CAZSBL010000004.1, read as the reverse complement.
CAGTCCATCTGGGGCGGCCATTACTTCGACGCGCTGGTGCAGCAGTGGGAGGCGGCGGTCTTCGGGACGCAGGTGGCGGTCACCTTCCCCCGGCGCTTCACCTCCCTGCTCCTCTCCGAGCCGCTCCACTTCGCGTACCTCTCGTACTATCTGATCCTGTACGTCTATCCCGTGGTGGTCTACGCCCGCCGGGGCCGGGACGCGCTCGTGGACACGCTGTTCGGGATGATGCTCGGCTTCGCCGTCCACTACACCGTCTTCATCACCTTCCCGGTGAAGGGGCCCTACTTCCTCTTCCCGCCACCGGGCGAGCCCCAGTCGGCGGGGCCGATGTACCGCACGGTGCAGTTCATCCTCGGCAGCGGCGCCAGCTCGGGGACCGCGTTCCCGTCGTCGCACACGGCGCTGGCGGCGGTCCAGGTGACGAACGCGGTCCGGCACCTCCCGGCGGCCGCGCCGATCCTGGCCCTCGGCACCCTGGGGATCGCCTTCGGCGCGGTCTATTCCGGGATCCATTACGCCATCGACACCACGGTCGGGCTCGGGACCGGGCTCCTGATCGGGCTCCTGGTCCCCGTGGCGCGGCGGTGGCTGAAGTGAGCGCGGCGTGAACCGGCGGCTGGGCCACGTCCTCGGGCTCCTGACGCTCCTGGCCACCCTCGTCATCTGGTGGAGCCTGGCCGGGATCGCCTGGCCCGCCCGTACGCTGACCACATTCCTGCTGGGCCCGCTCCCCGCGCTCATGATCCTCCAGGCCCGGCTCCTGATCCGGCTCCCGGACGACGCGGAGCGCGAGAGCGTCTACTTCTCCTCCGCCCTCTCCGTCTGGGTCCTGGCCGCCCTGGCCATGCTGGCGGCCCGCCACGGCGACCTGACCCGCGCCGACCTCCGGATCGAGATGATGTCTCCGGCCGTGCTGCTGGGCGCCGCCGCCCTCACCGTGCTCGGCGGACTCGGGATCATGGCGCTGGGCCGGGCGCTCCGGATCTCCGAGAGCGAGCTGGTCGACTACCTGATCCCCCGGAGCACGTCGGAGAAGATCGCCTTCGCCGGGCTCTCCGTCTCCGCCGGGATCGCCGAGGAGCTGATCTTCCGCAGCTTCCTGATCGGCGTGCTCCACCAGGCCTCCGGCAGCATGGCGGTAGCCGTGACGGTCAGCGTGGCCGCGTTCGCGGTGACCCACGCCTACCAGGGCATGGTCGGGGTGGTCCGGGTGGTGCTCCTCGGGCTCCTCCTCACCGCGCCGTTCCTGCTCACCGGCAGCGTGTACCCGTCCATGATCGCCCACACCATCCTCGACCTCCTGGCCGGGCTGGTGCTGGCGGACTGGCTCGGCGCCGGCCCCGGTGGCGGCGACGGTGATTGACGGAACCCCCGCGCGGCTGGCACGTATCGTGAACGCAGGAATGGGCGCAGGGACCCGAACCCGAGACGCGCGAGAAGGATGATCCTGGAGCTCTCATACGAAGAGGTCACCGCGCTGAACTCCGCCGCCGAACGGATCCGCGGCGAGGTCGGCGGCGGCGTGGCCGCGCCCCCGGAGGCCATGGCCGCCCTCGACGAGCGGCTGCCGCTCCGGGGCGATATCTCCGTGGATGGACCGGCGGAGCAGGCCCGGCTCCTGGCCGCCCTCGACGCCGTCCTCGGCCACCTCAAGGAGCGGATGGACGCGCTGATCCTCGAGCAGTACGTGGGCGCCGATGACCCCGTCAACGCCTACTTCGACTACGCCAACGTCCTCACCACCCGCCACCGGCTCCACCAGATCGGCGTCCGGATGCGGGCCGTCGACCGGGTCATCGAGGACGGCTCGGAATGATGCTCTCCGCCCAGACGGTCTTCATCACCGGCGCGTCCCGGGGGCTCGGCCGGGCGCTGGCCGAAGCGTTCGCCGGCGCCGGCGCGCGCCTGGTCCTCTGCGCCCGGGGCGAAGAGGCCATGGCCGAAGTGGCCGGGAAGCTCCGGGACACCACCGAGGTCGAGTGGGGCGCCGTGGACGTCTCCCATGAGGGTGACGTGGCGGCGCTGGTGGCCCGGGCCGCCGAGCGGTTCGGCCCGGTGAGCACGCTGATCAACAACGCATCGGTCCTCGGCCCCCGGGTCCCGCTCCGCGAGCACCTCGTCGAAGACTGGCGCCAGGTCCTCGAGGTGAACCTCACCGGCACTCTGATCCCCACGCTGGCCGTGCTGCCGGGGATGCGCGAGGCCGGCCGGGGCTCCATTATCAACGTGTCCAGCGGCGTCGGGAACATCGCCCGGGCCCGCTGGGGCGCCTACGCCATCAGCAAGTGGGGCGTGGAGGCGCTGTCGAAGAACCTGGCGCTGGAAGAAGAAGACGCCGGGATCCGCGTCAATATCGTGGACCCGGGCCGGCTGCGGACCGAGATGCGCCGCGAGGCGTACCCCGACGAGGACCCGATGAAGCCCGCGCCGCCCGAGGACGCCACCGGCGTGTTCCTCTGGCTGGCCAGCGACGAATCCGGCGTGACCGGCGAGCGGTTCCGCGCCCTGGAATGGACCCCATGATCGAGCAGGCCCTTATGCGACGACTCCGACTCCCGGCCCTCGCGGCGATCCTCACCCTCACCGCCGCCTGCGCCGGCATGTCCATGGACAGCGACCTCGGCGCCCGCTACGCCGTGACCGTGATCAACGAGATGCCGCACCCCATGATCGTCTCCTACGATGATGGCGCCGCCACCCGCCTCCTGGGCACCGTGGCCGCCGAGTCCGAGTCACGCTTCGTCTTCGACGGTGGCATGGGCACCACCGTCACCATCGTCGCCACCGACGAAGAGGACACCCGCACGGTCCGCCGGACCGTGGTGCTGGAGCAGGGCTCGAGCGTGGAGGTCCGACTCAACTAGCGGCGCCGGGAGCGGCACGGCCGCCGCCGGCTCAGTCCCCGAACGAGATGCCCAGGTCCCGGGCCGTCGTGACGACGTCCGAGTCGAGCGGCACGGACTTGGTCCGGCGGGTGGCCTCGACCAGCGGCACGGCCCGGACCCCGGGCGGGTCCAGCGCCACCATGGTGCCGTAGGCGCCATCGGCCACGTAGCGGGCGGCGGCGGCGCCGAAGCGGAGGGCGACGAGCCGGTCGTAGGCGATGGGCGAGCCGCCCCGCTGGAGGTGGCCCAGCACCAGCGACCGCGTCTCCTTGCCCGTCCGCTCCGAGATCTCCCGGGCGACCCGCTCGGCGATCCCGCCGTAGCGGGCCTCGGCCCCGGGCTTCGCCTCTTCCGCGAACGACGCCGAGCCCTCCTTCGGCTTCGCGCCCTCGGCCGCCACCACGATGGAGAAGAGGCGGCCGCTGGCGTCCCGATCGTGGATCTTGTCGCAGACCTTCTCGATGTCGTACGGCAGTTCCGGGATCAGGATCACGTCGGCCGTGGCGCTGACGCCGGCGAACAGGGCGATCCAGCCGGTGTGGCGGCCCATGAGCTCCACCACCATGACCCGCTCGTGGCTCTCGGCCGTGGAGTGCAGCTTGTCGAGGGCCTCGGAAGCCGTCTGCACCGCGGTATGGAACCCGAAGGTGACCTGGGTGGCCGCCAGGTCGTTGTCGATGGTCTTCGGAACGCCCACCACCGGGAGCCCCTTCTTCCACAGCTCATTGGCGATATGGAGCGAGCCGTCGCCGCCGATGGCCACCATGGCGTCGAACTCGTGCTGCCGGAACGCTTCGATGACCTCGTCGCTCCGGTCGATGACCTTGACCACCCCGCCCTCGTCCTCCACCGGCCACTCGAAGGGGTTGCCCCGGTTCGTGGTGCCCAGGATCGTGCCACCCACGTGCGTGATCCCCCGGACCGACTGGGAGTCGAGCCGCACGATCTCGTCCTCGCCCAGCAGCCCGCCGTAGCCCTTCCGGATCCCGTAGACCTCCCAACCCCGGTTCACCGCGGACAGCACCACGGCCCGGATTACGGCGTTCAACCCCGGGGCGTCTCCGCCGCCGGTGCTTATGGCGATGCGCTTGCTCATGACTGCGTTCTCCTCACTCGGCCAGCCTGTCCCGGACATCCTCCCACTCGGCGTGGCGGCCGGTCCGCTTCTTCGAGTAGATCAGCTCTCCGTCCTTCTCCACCTCGAAAACGCCACCCCCCGCCTCTATCAGCTCAACGTCGGCACCCGGGAACGCTTCCTTGATCCGTGCCTCCATCCTGGAGGCTCGCGGCAGGTAGTTTCACATCCCGCAATATTCGATCGTCACCTTCATGCTGGCTCCTCCCCGTCATCGGTTCGCCCGTAGCTTGGCCACGGGAATGTCATAGGGCAAGAACCGTTCAATTCTGAGTTCTCAGATCTTCTGGGTCTTCGACAGCTGGTGTGGGTGAAACGGGCCGGGGCGGTTGCCGAGTGTGCGGCGGGGCGGGCGCCTGGTCAACCGCGGAGGCGCAAAGACGCGGAGTATACGCGGAGTTTTTTTCTGTCTTTTCCGGTGAGGCAGCGCGGCCGGCGGAGCAGCGGGAGGCCGGCAAGGCTGCCTTTCCGGGTGGAGAACGTCCGCGACAGCTGGTGTGGGCGAACCCGAACCCGGCCTCCGTGATGCCACACGGAGCTTGCGTCTTCCGCCGCCCAACCTGCCGTGCCCGGATCAAACTCAAAAGAAGTTCTCCGCGTGGGCTCCGCGCCTCCGCGGCTCCGCGGTTGACGGTGCCTCCGGAGCCCACGACCCACTCGAGGTGTCGAAGAGCCGATCTTCTTTTCCCATCCGCGTCGGCACCTTAACTTAGGCTCTGCCTGTTTGGGCGCTTTCCCCTCTCCCTGGTACGCGATTCGCGCGGAGGTTCCCGTGGTTCGACGTTTTGTGCTGGCTCTGGTCATGGCGCTGCTGCCAGTGGCGGCGGCGGCGCAGGACGCCCGGGTGCCGACTATCGCCGTGTTCGACTTCAACGTTTTCAGTCTGACGGGTGAGGACGCGGACGCGGTGGGGCGTGGTCTGGCGTCGATGATCACCACAGAGCTGGCGGATCGGCCGGTGGTGAAGGTGGTGGACCGGCAGCAGATCGAGCAGCTGATCCAGACGCGGCAGCTGGCGCTCTCGGGCCGGATGGACGAGAGCCGGGCGGTGGAGCTGGCCCGGGTGCTGGGCGCGGATTACCTGGTGATCGGGACGGTGGCGCTGGAGCCGGAGCGGGTCCGGATCGACCTGCGCCTGCTCGACGCCGCCAGCGGCACGGTGGAGAAGGCGAGCCGGCAGCAGGGCCGGCGCGACGCCATGCTCGACCTGGTCACCGCGCTGACCGACGACTTCCTCGACGGGATCGAGCTGCCCGCCCGGGTGGCCGGCCACGTCGCGGAGCCGCCCGTCGAGGCGATCCTGGCCTATTCCCGGGGTCTGGCCTACGAGGAGCAGGGGCTCGAGGGCCGGGCCGCGGAGATGTATCGCAGAGCACTGGAGCTGTTCCCACGGCACGAGGCCGCGGCCGCGGCTCTCGAGCGAGTGGAAGGAGGAAGCCGATGAACCGCATGGCAACGCTGGGGCTGCTGATCGCCGTCGTCTGCACCATCGCGACGCCGGTGGCCGCCCAGGAGATCCGATTCGAGAGCGAGCTGCCTCGCACGCTGGTGTTCGTGCCCGAGGACGGGAGCGCGGGCGTGACCGTGGGCGAGCTCACCTCCTTCCTGGTAGAGGCCGGGTTCCCGCTGGTGGACCCGGCGCTGGCCCACACGGCCGCGCAGCGGGAGCTGGTCCAGGCGGCGCTCGCCGGCGACGAGGGCGCGGCCGTCCGCCTCGGGCGCGATTTCGGCGCCCAGGTCCTGATCCTGGGCCAGGCCGACTGGGGCACGAGCCCCGACCCCATCTCGGGTACGCTGGTGACCGGCACCGGCGAGGTCCGGCTCCGGGCGCTCCGGCTCGACCAGGGCAACGTGGTGGCCACCGCGACCGGCGCCGGCCGCGAGCTCGAGGCCACGGACCAGGCCGCCCGGAACGGCGCGCTCCGGGCCGCCACCGAGGAGGTCATCAACGAGACCGGCTTCCTCGGCGGCATCGTCAATGACTGGGAGGCCAACGGCTGGACCGGCCGCGGCTACTTCGAGCCCGACCCCGGCTCCGTGGAGGAGTCCGTGGGCCAGGCCGGCACCGGCGGTCCCGGGCTCGCCATCCTCGGCACCCGGGTCGAGCCGATGGAAGACAGCGAGATGGCCACCCGGGGGATCGGCGTCATCTCCCGCACCGAGCACGAGGCCCGGCAGAACGCCACGAACCTGGTGGAGATCGAGGGCGTGGTCATCGGCAGCGATGTGGCCGTGGAGGTGGAGGGCGAGCCCGTCTCCCTCGAGCGGCTGAGCGCCGCCGACGCCCAGCGGCTGGGGATCACCCGGGGCCCGGCCTCGCGGTTCGTCGCCCGGACGCCGCTGGCGCTGGACCGTGACTCCGTCCGGATCGTCGCCCGCGACGGCCAGGGGAACACCCGCACCGCATTCGCGTCGCCCCGGATCGACGAGCGCTGGGCCGTGGTCATCGGGATCGGCGAGTACGACGACGGGCTCATCCCCGACCTCGAGTACGCCGATGACGACGCCCGCGCCATCCACGACTTCCTCCGCTCCGACGCCGCCGGCCCGTTCGAGGAGGACCACATCCTCCTGCTCACCGACGAGCAGGCCACCGGCGCCGCCATGCGCGAGGCCATGTTCGTCTTCCTCCAGCAGGCCGACTGGGACGATCTCGTGGTCATATACTTCGCCGGCCACGGCGCCCCCGACCCGGACCGCCCCGACAACCTCTACCTCTTCCCCGTGGACACCGACGTCGACGCGCTGGCGGCCACCGGGTTCCCCATGTGGGACGTGAAGACCGCGCTCCGGCGGCAGATCTCCGCCGAGCGCGTGGTGGTCATCGCCGACGCCTGCCACTCCGCCGGCACCGGCGAGTCCGACATCCCCATCGATGGCAACCCCATCGGTGGCTCCTTCAATGACCTGTTCACCCCGTCCCGCCGGCTCACCCTCACCGCCGCAGACGTCAACGAGCTCAGCTTCGAGGACGCTCGCTGGGCCGGCGGCCACGGCGTCTTCACCCACCACATCCTCCAGGGACTCAACGGCGACGCCGACGCCGACGGCAACGGGATCGTCACCTTCGTCGAGGTCGCCACCTACGTGAAGGGCGGCGTCCGCGATGCCACCGACGGGCGCCAGAACCCGCAGTTCTCCGGGCTCGGGGATATCCCCCTGGCCGTGGCGGGCGCGGGGGCTGATACGGACCGGTAGTCGGCGGCAGAGGGGCCAGCCGGCAGAGCCGGCGGAGTCGCCGGTGGACGGCGATGGGGGGCGATCCGGGCGGGGCAGACTCGCCGGCGGGTGGCCCCCTTCGCTTCGCACCCCGATGAGGGGATGAGGGGTGGTTGCGGCGGGGCGGGCTTGCCGGTGCCTGGCCCCTTCCTTTTCTGGCGAGTTCGGGGTCCGGGGGCTACCCGTCCAGGGAGATCCAGGCGATGGCGGCCACGTCGAGCTCGTTCCGCAGGACGCCCCAGGCGCGGTCGCCGGTGAATCGGTAGGGGTCGAAGCGGTCCGGGAACCGGACGGTGCGGGCCCGACCGTCGGCGGTCACGCGGATCCACATGGGGCCGCCGTGGAGCCCACCCCGCTCCACGTCCAGGGGCCGGAGCCAGACGGCCCCGGCGTCGTCGCAGCGGAGGTCCACGTAGCCGGGCAGGACCCCGCCGAGGCGGTCGGGGCCGGCGTCGATCCGCGACGCGGCGGCCTCGATGAGCCGGGCGCTGTCCGCCGGTGACATGGCACCCATCCCTTCCCGCACCGCGCCGGCCTGCTCGGCGGCGATGAGGTCGAACGCCACCCGCACGAACTGGCGAGGCGTCACCTCGCCGAGAGGCGGCGGCGGGAGGGGGATCGGGTCGCGCTCCGTGCCGTCGGCGGAGAAGACGCGCACCCGGTTCCGCCGGAAGTCGTGGAGCCGGACCTCGTCGCCGCATACGGTCCAGAGCCGGACCCAGAGGGGGAACGGCGGGAAACCGGGGCTCAGCGCGTCGAAGTGGGCGTCGAGGTCGCCCAGGGCGTCGGGCAGTGAGACGAGCGTCCGGACCGCCGCCGTGGCCGGATCCAGCGCCACCAGCTCCGCGTCCCAGATCGTGGTCCAGTAGCGCGTGGCCGGGAGATCGTCCCGGGTGCGACGACGGGGCAGGACCACCTCGTCGCCAAGCCACGCCGTCCGCAGCGCCCCGAACGACAGGACGTCGCCGGGCGTGACGCTGCCCCGGGGGATCGCATCGCGGGGGAGCGGCACCACCACCAGGCTGTCGGCGTCGACCCGGATCAGCGCGTGCCGCGGAGAGTCGAATGTCCACGCCGTCTCGCCGCCCACCACGAACCCCGACGGCAGCCGAAACTCCTCCGGGCCGCCTCCCCGGCGCCCCCGCGTCGCCGTCACCCGCCCCGCGGCGTCGAACCCGACGAAGAGGGGCTCCACGGAGTTCTGGACCCACACCCGGCCGTCGGGCAGCACCGCCAGGTCACGGACCACCGCCACCGAGTCCGAGCCGCCAAGCACCCGGACGTCGGCCGCGTCCAGGACCCGGGGCGCCATGTCGGCGGCATCCCCACCGCACGCGGCCAGCCCCAGGACGGTAAGGAGAAAGACGGCGTGCAGGCGGCCGGGTCCAACGCAACGGTCTCGACTCATGACGGCTTCCTCCCTCGGCCTCGATCCGGCCGGCGGCTGGAGTGGGGTCCCATCGGGAGTACGAGCCCACGCTAACGCCCCGCCACAGCGCCGCGCAAATGGCAGCGCCAGGGGGTTGAACCGCTTGGCTGATCAGCCCGGGGGGCGTATCGTCACCAGCGAAGGTCGAGCGCAAGGGGCGACCTCTCGCTCCGGTCCGAGGAGTGATCATGGCAAACCGAAAGACCCACGGCCTTCTGCCCTATGGGCTGGGCCTCGCCTTCCTGGCAGCCGCACTCCATCTCGGGTGGGAAATCGCGCACGGGGGCGTCGGGAGCCACCACCTGCTTGCACGTGATGACCTGCCGGCGATTTCCAACTGGTGGGGTCTGCTGATCCTTCCCGCGCTGGGCTGGCTGGCGTCCCGCGTGGTCGCCAGGCGTGCCCGAGCCAACGAAGGCGCTGCAGCCAGGGCCATGGCGGGGTTTGCAGGTGCGGTGCTGGTCGGAATCGCGCTCTCCGCGTCATTCGCAGCGGGGTACGAGTCGGTCTCCTCGGGTATCTTCTTCGGGGCACTGGCCTCCGGCGTCGTTCTTCCGGTCTACCGGGCGGAGTACGTTTTCGGGTTCGTACTGGGCATGACATTCGTCTTCGGCTCGGTGCTGCCGTCGATCGCCGCGTCCGTCGCCGCCGCCCTATCCGCTGCCGCCCATTTTGCGGTCCGACCCGCCCTCGCCTCGCTATGGCGGAAGGTACGGGCCTGATGGCGGCCCGTTCGGTCCGGAACGTTCAGGTGCTCGCGGCCGCCGTTGCGGTTCTGTTCGGTATCGCCACGCTTTTCGCCGGTAGCCGCGTGTTCATGGGTGCCGACCCGGGGTACCCGGTGTTTCGACCTCTCCTGATCTACAACACCGTCATGGGCGGGGCGTATGTTGCGGCGGGCGTCACGGTCTGGCACAGCGTCCATGCGGGCCGGTACGCGGCAACAGCCGTCTTCCTGCTCAACCTCCTCGTACTCGTAGCCACCCTCGCCGTCTACCGGAGTGGCGGGGGCGTCGCCGTAGACAGTCTTTGGGCGATGACCTTTCGGACCGCGGTGTGGTTGGGCCTGTTCCTGGCGACAGCATGGCTCGTCCGGTCCCGGCACCCGGAGTAACAGCCGCCTGGCTGGATGCTGGCGCGGTGGGGTAGGCGCATGAGGCGAGGCCGGCGAGCTCGCCGGCCTCGCTCTCGACAGAACCGCCCCGTCCCGTACGTTGCATCCACGGAGCCGGACCCGGTGCTGGGCTACGTGGTGGAGGTGGCGGCACCGGACACGGTGGCGGTGGGCCAGTCGTTCACCGTCACGGTCACCACCACCGGCCCGAACGGGTGCTGGCGGAAGGACCACACGGAGGTCTCGGGGGACGGCCTGGTGGCCGTGATCTCCCCGTACGACTTCGATCGGCGGGACGAGGACCCGAACACCGCGTGCCACCAGGCGGTGGTGTACCCGGAGCACACGGCGGAGCTGCGGTTCGACGCGCCGGGCGCCGCCACGATCCGGGTCCGGGGGCGGGACGGCACCGGCCGGGAGCTGGGCGTGGTGGTGGAGCCGTAGCCGGCGGTCAGCCCGCGATCTCCTCATCGGGGATCCCCGAGGGATCCGGGCCGCCCCACGCGAACGCGGCCCCGCCAGTCTACAGCTCTCGCCAGTCGGTCTCCAGGACCTCCCGGTAGACCCCGGACTCGATGAAGAGGGTGACGAGGTCGGTGTCGAGGTCGCCGTCGGCGGCCTCCATCTGGAGGATCTCGAGGGCGCGGTCGGCGCCGAGGGCCTTCTTGTAGGGCCGGTCGGCGGCGGTGAGGGCGTCGAAGATGTCGGCGATGGTCATCATCCGGGTCTGGACGGGGATCTCGTCGCCGGTCACGCCCCGGGGGTAGCCCTTGCCACTGAGCTTCTCGTGGTGCCCCCAGGCGATGAAGGCCACGTCGCCCAGCTCCTCGGTCCACGGGATCTGGGTCAGGAAGTTGTAGGTCTGGGTGACGTGGCTCTCGATCTCCTTCCGCTCCCGCTCGTTCAGACTGCCCTTGGGGATGGAGAGGTAGCTGTATTCCTGGTCGTGGAGGTAGGGCTCCTCCTCTCCGTCAACGTTCTCGAAGGTCTCGCCAGCGATGAGATTGAGGAGGGCCTCGCCCTCTTCGGGGAGGATGGAGGGCTCGTTGGCCCGGTGGACGGTCTCGCGCCACTCGTCGAGCCGCTCGAGCCTCTCGCGCATCTCCCGGTCGTAGGACTCGGGGTCGGCCTCGAGCCCGTCGAGCTCACCCTGGTCCAGCGCCCGGAGCTTCCTGCGCAGGTAGTCGCGCTCGATGGTCCGGTGGATGATGTCGAAGCGGGCGTCCACGCGCTCCCAGAGGTAGGGCGGGAGCTTCCGGGCCTTGACCAGGACTTCCTCGCGGACGCCGACCTTGCCGAAGTCGTGGAGGAGAGCGGCGTAGCGGAGCTCCTTCATCTGCTCCCGGCTCATGCGGGTCCCGGCCCAGCGGCCGGTGGAGAGGCGTGGCAGGACCTCCGCGATGCGGGTGGTGAGGGCGGCCACGCGGACGGAGTGACCGGCGGTGGTGGGGTCCCGCTGGTCGATGGCGGCCACGGCGGCGCGGACGAAGGACTCGAAGATGTCCTCGATCTGCTCGTAGAGGCGCGCGTTCTCGATGGAGACGGCGGCCTGTCCGGCCAGGCCGCGGACCAGGTCGAGCTCGCGGCGGCCGTAGGAGAGGACGTGCTCGGCCGCCGACGCCTCGTCGCGGATCAGAGCTTCGGGGTCGCGCTTCCGGTTGATGAGCTGGAGGACGCCCACCACCTCGTCCTTGTGGTCGGCCATGGGGACCACGAGCATGGACTTGGCCCGATAGCCGTACTCCCGGTCGAAGCCGCGGTTGAAGGAGTACGGGGCGGACTCGGGGATGCTGTACGCGTCTTCGATGACCAGCGCCTGGTTGTTCACCGCCACGTAGCCGGCGATGGAGGTCTGGTCCATGGGCAGCGTGAACTCGATGGCCGGAAGGTCGGGGAGCGACCGGGTCTCCGAGAGCTTGAACCGGAGCCGCTGGTTGTCGCCCTCGGGCTCGTCTTCCACCAGGTAGAGGCTGCCGCCATCGGAGCCGGTCATGGCCATGGCCCGGTCCAGGATCTTCTCCAGGAGCCGGTCGGGGTCTCGCTCGGTCATGAGCGCCATCCCGATCTGGCTCAGCTCCTGGAGCTCGCCCCGACTCTTCTCGAGTTCGGTCTCCATGCGGGCGCGGCCCCGCTCCGCGGTGGCGTGGCGGAGGGCAGCCTGGAGCGCCTTCAGGACCGTGCGGTCATCGGCGGTCTCCGGGAGGGCCATGAAGAAGCGGTCATGGCCACCCACGGCCCGCTCGGCGGCCTCGCCCCAGGCCATCACCGCCACGCCGGCAGGGAGGGGGTCCAGCGTGGCGGTGAGGTCCTGGGCCTGCTCGACGTGCCGCCGGTCGATGAGCAGCACGGCGGGCAGGTCGGACTCGATGGCGGTGAGGTCCACGGCGGTGCGGACACCGACGCCCTCGGCCTCGAGGGCGTCGGCGATCCCGGTGGTGTCGAAGGCGGCCCCGTGCAGCAGGACCGCGCGCTCCGCCGCGGCGGTGTGCATGCGTCCGGTCAGCCGGCGTCCTCGGCCCTGGCGAAGGCCTCGGCGGCGTCGTCGACCATGCCGAGGGCGTCGAGCACCTCGCCCTTCAGCATGAAGAAGGCGTGTCCGCTGCCGTTGCCGGCCTCCTCGATGGCCCGGATGGCGCCGTAGGCCTCGTAGTGGAGGCCAGCATCGCGGTAGGCCAGGGCGGTGAGGAAGAGTCCGTCGGTGGACGGGTCGATCCCGGCCCCGATGAGCCCCTGCATGGCCTCCTGCACGGCAGCCACGTCTTCGGCGGAGGCCACGGTGAAGTGCTTCGGCTCCGCCACCCGGCCGACGGGGCTGCCCACGGTCCAGACGTAGGTGGCGCCGGGGACGAGGGGAGGCTCGGTGCTGGGGAGCGTCCAGGTGGTGTCGCTGCCCGCGCGCCAGCGGACGGGGGCGGGGGAGTCTGCGCCCTGGCGCTGGAGCTGGATCATGTACTCCTCGGTGCCCTCCACGCTGAACCAGGTGAAGGTGGGCCTGACATCGAGGACCTTGATGGCGTTCCGGGGCGCTATGGGCACGGGCGCGCCGGCGATGGGCCGGATCATCCCCTGGCGGTTCGGCTGGGTCCGGGCGTCGGTGGTGGCCACCTGGCCGAGGGTTCGCATGGTGTTGGTGAACAGGCTGCTGGCCTCCGCGGCCTCCACCGCCTCGATGGTGACCGTAGACGCCGCCTTCACCATCCGGCCGGTCTTGTAGAGGACCATGGCCTCCGCCCCCTCGCCGATCACCACCTGGTCACCGGGCGCCAGGGCCAGTCCGATGGCGCCGGCCACGCTCTCCTCGGTCTCCGCCAGCTGGACGGATACATCGCCGCTGAACTTCACCAACAGCGCCACCGGGTCCGGCGGCGAGGCCGCCAACGCCGCCGCTGTCACGCTGAGCGCCAGGACCATGAATCCCGCTCGTGTAATGGACCGCATTGCGACCCTCCCCTTTCTCATTTCACCTGCCGCCGCTCCACACCGTCCCATTCGGCCGGCGGCGGGTTGATCATGTATTCGTCGCATCGTTGCACGTACAGCTCGGCCGGTCCGTCGTCCGGGTCGATCTCGAGGGCGGCCTGGAAGTACTGCCGGGCCATCTCGAAGTCCCGGTTCCGGTACGCGCCGATCCCCTTCTCGAACTGCTCGATCAGCTCGCCCATCTCGCCCAGCTCCTCACCGGCCAGCGCCACCAGCTCGTAGACCGGGATCGGCTCCTCCTTGCCGTACACGGCCAGCAGGTCCAGCTCCCGGGTCTGGATGGCGTCGCCGGCGGCCTCCTTCGTGCCGTGGGCGATCATGGTCTGGATCCGGTACGTCTTGCACGCCGGCTCCAGCCGCGCGGCCAGGTTCACGGCGTCACCGAGGGCGGTGTAGTCGAACCGCTTCTCGCCGCCGATGTTGCCGACCACGGGGTGCCCGGTGTTGACGCCGATCCGCATCCCGAGCTGGGGCCGGTCCTGCTCGGCCCAACGCTGGTTCATCTGGTCGAGCCGCCGCTGCATCCGGAGCGCCGTGCGGCAGACGCGGACGGCGTGGTCCGGGAGCGGCGCGGGCGCCCCGTAGAGCGCCATGATGGCGTCACCGATGTACTTGTCCAGCGTGCCGCCCTCGCTCATGACGATGTCCGCCATATCATCGAGGTACTCGTTCAGCAGCGCCACCAGCGCGTCGGGCTCCATGGACTCGGAGAGGGAGGTGAAGCCCGCCACGTCGCTGAACAGGATGCTGAGCTCCCGCTTCTCACCGCCCAGCTTGAGGCGCGACGGGTCGGCCACCAGCTCGTCCACCACCACCGGGGAGAGGTACTTCCCGAACGCGCTCCGGATGACCCGCTTCTCCTTCCCCTCGATGATGCTGATGTAGGAGGTGGCGCCGAGGAAGGCGAAGCCGGCGGCCAGCGCCGGGCCCACCACGGGGATGTGCTGGTGCATGGTGTCGAAAGCCACCACGGCGGTGACGCCATCGGCCAGGAAGAGGGCCACGGCCGTCACCGCGCCCCACGTCACGCCACCGGTGAACGCCACCGCCGCGGTGATGGCGGCCAGGATCAGGAGCAGGAAGAAGGTCCGGGCGGTGCTCAGCGGCTCAAGGTAGGTGGCCGTCAGCAGGTCGTGGAGCGCGTTGGCGTGGACCTCGGTCCCGAACATCCACCCCTTGATGGCGCCCGTCTCGTCGGGCTCGAAGTAGAACGGGGTCTTGAACTTCTCCTCGGCGTGGAAGCCGCTCCCCATCATGACCGCCCGGCCCCGCAGGTCGAAGGCCTCGCCCAGGTCCACGCCCATGGCCACCAGGTCGCTCAACGCGGAGATGGACTGCGACGAGAACGCCCGGAACGCGCCGGGGGACTCGCCCTCGCTCGCGGTGGCGCCGCTGGCGTCCACCGTCTCGAGGTGCGGCCGTGAGGGCGGGCCGGCGAACACGATCTTCATGTTGTGGACCGCCTCATCGGGCTTCACCCGGGCGTACTCCTCCGGCAGGCCCGGCAGGTCGAGGTACCCCTTCTCCTCGATGCTGGTCATGAGCGAGTCGAGGTCGAGCCCCCGGGTCCGGGCGTATACGGCCAGGGCGAAGCCGGGGACGAAGCCCCGGTTCTCCGTGCGGGTGAAGAGGGTGGCCTCGGAGACCACGTCGAAGGCGGTGGGGATCTCCGCGTAGCCGACGCCCGCCGCCACCTCCGCGAAGTACGGGTCGGGCGGGTGAGCCACCCACCCCCCCGCCTCGGTCCGGTCGAGGGGCGCGGCCAGGATAACGTTGCCGGCCTGCTCGATGGCCGCCCGGAGCGCCTCGTCGCCGCCGCCCACGGGGTTCAGCTCGGGGTAACGGCGCTCGAGGTAGACGTCCAGCCCGATGGCGGCGGCGGCGAACGCCGACGACACACGGATCAGGTCGGCCAGGACGTTGCGGGGGAAGGGGCTCATGTACGGCCACTCCGCCACGCTCTCCTCATCGAAGAGGATCAGCCGGATCTCCGAGGTGTCGCGGGGCATCTCGGTGGCGGAGAACCGCTGCCGCCAGTCGAGGGTGGTCTGCTCCGCGGTCCCGAAGATCGGCTGGAAGAACTGCATGTGCGTGAACCCGTACGCCACCACGGCCGACAGCAGCGCGATGACGCCGGCGATGACCGCCCGCTTCCGCTCCATTCCGCTACCGCCTTAGCGCCGGATCTCGTACACGATGGCCGCCGTGGCCCAGTTGTGGACCGGGATGGCGTCGCTGCCCTGGATCGGCGCCCGGCCGGCCGCGTTGCGCAGCGCCGTCCAGATCCGGCTGGCCTCCGTGGCGTCGGCGCCCTGAGCGAACGGCATGACCAGCGGCCGCTCGGTCACGAAGGCCCGGACCACGCCCCGGCCCGCGGGCTCGATGGCGGTGAACTGGAGGTCCATCTCCGGCGCCGGGAACTCCATCATCCGGCCCGCGTAGACCTTGTTCTCGGCCACGTACTCGTTCGGGAAGATGACGCTGACGGTCCCGTCCGGCGCCAGGTCCACGATGGTCAGGTAGCCCTCCCGCTCCGAGGTGACCTGGAACGAGACGGTCTCGCCGAGCTGGAAGTCGGTGCGACCGTTGCCGAACGCGAACTCCACCTCGAACGGCTGGCCCGGGTTCTCCAGCTCCGTGAGTTGGTACTGGCCGAACTCCCGCTTCAGCAGCTCAGCGAGCCCCGCGGCGCCATCGGTGGCCGGGACCGAGTCCCGGGGGAAGCCGTCGAGATTGAGGACCACGAAGTGGTTGTTCCGGGGGCGGACCAGGAGGTGTGAGAAGTCGATGGCATCAGAGATCAGCACCAGCGCCGGCACGCTGACCAGCTCACTGCGCAGCCGCGCTTGGACCTGATCCGGCAGGTCGCCGACCATGACCCGGAGCATGGCGTCCGGGTAGCGGTACGCCACCAGCCGGGCGAGGCCACCCTCGGCCAGCGCGCCCACGCGGCTCACGCCGATCCCCCGGGTCTCCCGCGTGGCGACCCGGGCCTCGGCCCGGTCCGGGTCCACATCGGTGATCTCGAGGAAGTCATCACCGGCGCGGTAGAGCGACCGTACGGTCATGTCGGCGTTGAACCCGCCGGCCAGGATCGCCCGCGTCTCCGACGGCAGCTCGAGGATCCGGGCCATCCCGTACACGCGCTCCACCGGCGAGGCCTCCGCCTCCGGCGGCGCCTCCGTGGGCTGCGCCGTCTCGACCCAGAACAGCGGCCGGTCCTTCAGCGACTTGTCATCGATGGCCGGCTGCTGCTGCCGCCGATCCCGCCGCATGGCGCTCTTGGTCTGGTTGAAGACCTCGTCGTAGGTGGCGCCGTCCCGGGCGTTCCACATGTTCTCCACGAACGGCGTGGTGAACGCGCCGCCGAAGGTGGCCTGCCCGGGCTGCTTCTGGAACGCCACGTCCATGGCCACCTCGTCGGCCTGGGCGGACGCGATCTCGAGCACGCCGGTGCCGGTGCCGCCGGCATCCTCGGTGGCCTGGACCACCTGGCCCTCGGTGGCGCCCTCGGGCTTGGCCACGTCCTCCTTCACGTTCCGGTCGAGGGATCGGGGCCGGGCGAACGGCGTCACCGCCCGGGTGCTGCTCTTGGCGTGGCACTTGTCCCAGACCACCACCACGTTGTCGGTGGGCAGCTGGCCGAGCCACTGGCCGATCTCGTCATCCAGGATGTCCATCTCGGTGTTGCCCCGGGTCACGTCGGCGGGGCATACGGTCTCGTCCAGGCCGTCCTCCTCGTCGCCATCGAGGTCCCACGCCTGTGAGCCGTGACCGGCGAAGTAGAACCAGATCAGGTCACCGGGCCGGGCCATGGACGGCAGCCATTCGGTCATCTCCGTCTCGAGCCGGGCCCGGGTGGCGGCACCGTCGAGGACCAGCTTCACGTTGCCCGGCGCGAAGTCATACTTGTTGACCAGGACGTCGGCGATGGCCCGGGCGTCGTTGGCGGCGCCCGGCAGGTCGCCGCCGATCTCGTCGCCGAAGTGGGTGTAGTCGCTGATCCCGATAACCAGCGCCCACTTCGCCGGCGAGGTCCGCTCCGGCGGACCGAACGCCACGAACAGGGTGACGGCCGCCAGGACCAGGAAATGTCGGATTCTCACGATTCGCCTCCCTGAACCAGGAGTTCTTCGCCCTCCGCCGCGACGCCCAGCTCGAGGCCGGACCCGCGCCGTTCCACGTCCTCGCGCATCCGGTCGAGGATGCCCAGCAGCTCGGCGTCGGTGCGCTCGGGTGCGTGGTGAAAGAAGTACAGCCGTCTCACGCCCGCGTCTTCGGCGAGCTTGACCGACTGCTTGAACGTGCTGTGCCCCCAGCCTTCCACAGCGGGGTACTCGTCCTCGGTGAACATGGCGTCGTGGAAAAGGACGTCCACGCCATCGAGGAACCCGAGCAGCCCGTCGTACCAATCGGGCCCGTCCACCGGGTAGCTCGATCCCAGCAGCTCGTTGTCGGGGATGTACGCCACCCTCGCGTCACCCGCCGTGATCCGGTAGCCGTACGTGTGGGCCGCGTGCCGGAGTCGGTACGCCGCCACCTCGGTCCCGTTGTCGTGCCACGGCTTGCCCGACAGGTGCTCGAACGAGAGGTCCGCCGCCAGCGCCTCGTACGGCACCGGAAAGTACACGGGCCCCATCTGCCCCCTGAGCAGCGTCTCGATGTCCAGCTCGCCCTGCCGGGCGGCGTGGATCCGGATGAAGCTGCCCGGCGCGTGGAGGGGGCCGAAGAACGGGATCCCCTGGATGTGGTCCCAGTGGAAGTGGGTCACGAACAGGTTCACGTTGGTCGGACCATCCTCCTGCGACAGGCGGTTGCCCAGCACCCGGATCCCGGTGCCCGCGTCGAAGATGTGGCACCGGTCGTCATCGGTCCGGATCTCGAGGCACGAGGTGTTGCCGCCGAAGCGGGCCGTGGCCGGGCCCGGGCTCGGGATCGAGCCCCGCGTGCCCCAGCACGTGGCACTCAGCGTGGGGCCCGGCGCGGGCTCGCGCCCGCCGGGGACGCCGGCCGTCTCTGGTCTCACCTCATCGTGCATAATCGTCGTAAGGGTGTCAGCAACCGCGGGGATCAGGGAGAGGTGCGGGGACTCGGGTAATCGGTGCCCACAGGTCGAGCCTCCAAGATGGCCCGCGCCCGGACCCCCTGCAAGTCTCTCTTTCCCTTTTCCAACCGGGCGTCGTCACCCTAGATTCTACCGATCCCTTGTCAGCCCTCGCCGGTGGAGGCACCCGCATGAGCGCAGAGACGGCCGAGCACGTCATCGAGGTCCTGGGGCGCGTCCCCCTCTTCCAGGGGCTGCCGCGCGCCGACCTGGAGCGGATCGCTGAGCTCGTGAGCCCGCGGGAGATCAACGCCGAGGAGTTCCTGTTCCGCGAGGGCGACGCCGGCGACAAGTTCTACATCGTCTACGACGGCGCCGTCGAGATCCTGAAGGAGCGTCCCCTGGGCGACCACGAGCGGCTGGCCGTGAAGCGCAGCGGCGAGGCGTTCGGCGAGATGTCTCTGCTGAATGACGCGCCCCGCTCCGCCTCTGTCCGGGCCGTGGAGCCCACGCAGCTGCTGAGCGTCTCGAAGCTCGAGTTCGACGAGCTGCTGGGCGGCGAGTCCATCTCGGTTCGGCTCATGCGGGGCCTGGCCAAGGCGCTCCGGGCCCTGGACGTGCGGTTCGCCGCCCGGGAGTCCGGCGGCGGCGACGCGTTCAAGGAGTTCGGCCGCCTGGTGCTCCAGGGGCTCGAGCCCCGCAGCGCGCCCCAGGCCGAAGGGTTCCACATCGCCGGCGCCACCGCCCGGGACGAGTCGGTGGGCGGCGGATCGCTCTGGGACGGCTTCACCACCGAGGACGGCCGCACCATCCTGAGCCTCATGGACGTGAAGGGAACCGGGCTGCCGCCGGCGTACCTCATCGCCATCACCCGGGCGCTGCTCCGCGAGGTGGGGCCCGAAGAGGAGCCCGACGCGCTCCTGCGTCGCCTGAACTCGGCCACCTTCGAGAACCTGTTCGAGGGGCTCGACGAGTGCGTGGAGGCCGCCCTCATCTATATCCGGAACGGCACGCTGCACTGGAGTTGCGCCGGCGACCAGCCCGCGGTCATCCTCCGGGCCGACGGCACCGTCGAAGACGCGCCGACCCACGGGCCGCCGCTGGGGATCCTGCCCCACTTCGACTACGACGCCACCGCCCTCGACCTCGGGCCCGGTGACCGGCTCCTGGCCTTCTCCGAGGCCCCGGCCGGTCTGGTCAAGGGCGCCGTGGAGCTGGTGAAGGGACGCGCGGAGGCCGAGCCCACCGAGCTGGCCGACCTCCTCCAGACGGCGCTCCAGAAGGTGCAGAGCCAGGGCGCGGAGACAGACGTCTCCTTCGTGGTGGTGGCCCGGGCGGAGTGAAACCGCGGCGGACGAAACGGTGCGCGGCGTTCGGTGTACCCATGGCGTGAATCGAGGACTTCAGCGCGGTCCGACGGGCCGCGAGGCAGGAGATGAGCATGGTCGATGAAGCAGTGGTGAAGCAGGCGCTCCGCAACGTGAAGGACCCGGAGCTGAATCTGGACCTGGTGGTCCTGGGGCTCATCTACGACGTGGATGTGAACGGTGACCACGTGCACGTCACGATGTCGCTGACCACCCCCATGTGCCCGGCCGTGGACCAGATCCTGGCCGACGCCAAGCGGGAGGTCGAGGGGATCGAGGGCGTGGACCACGCAGACATCGAGCTCACTTTCGACCCGCCCTGGACGCCCGAGAAGATGGACCCGCTCATCCGCTCGTCCCTCGGACTCTGAACCACACGCAGAGCGTATGCAGCTTCACCTGCGCACCGCGGGGCCCCGGGAGCACCACGCCCGGGGCACTATCGTTTTCATCCACGGGTTCCCTTTTCACGGCGGGATGTGGGCGCCCCAGCTCGAGGCCCTGGAGGGCGACGGCGAGACCGATCCGTCCGGCGATCAGGACGACGCCGATGGCAGCAGCTCCGGCCGCGACCCCGGGGCCGCCGGCTGGCGCGACCTCGACGCCAACGCCGGCTCCAGCCCCGATCCGGGCGGCGCCGACGCGCTCCGCGGCTGGCGGGGCATCGCCCCCGACCTGCGGGGCTTCGGCCGGTCCCCCATCGACGGCGATGGGTGCGCGCCCACCGGCAAGCGGATGGGCGCCGGGATCGCGCTCCCCGAAGACCCGGTCCTCTCCATGGCGTGCCTGGCCGATGACATCGCCCGCCTCATCGAAGACCAGGTCGACGGGCCCGCCGTGGTCTGCGGCCTCTCCATGGGTGGCTATGTGGCCCTCGAGCTCGTGCGCCGCCGGCCCGAGCTGGTCCGGGGGCTGATCCTGGCCGATACCCGGGCCGAAGCCGACACCGACGAAGGCCGGGAGAACCGGATGCGCGTGGCCCAGGCCGTGCGACGGAACGGCACCGAGCCCGTCGCCCGGGCCATGATCCCCGACCTCCTGGCCGACCAGACCCGGGAACAGCGACCCGAGGTGGAGGAGACGGTCCGGGAGATGATCCTCGGTACCCGGCCCGAGACCGTCATCGCCGCCCTGGGCGGGATGGCCTGCCGCCACGACTCCACCGGAGACCTGGCCGGGATCGAGACGCCCACCCTCGTGATCGTCGGTGAGCACGACGCCATCACCCCGCCCGAGGGCGCCCGGACCATGGCCGATGCCATCCCCGGCGCGAAGCTGGTGGTGGTGCCCCGGGCCGGACACCTCTCCGGGATGGAGAACCCGGCGGCGTTCAACGAGGCGCTGGGGGTGCTCCTGGACGCGACGGGCTGACGCGGAGGCGCCGTCTCGTCGGCGAGGACGGTCGGCGGACGAGCCAACATGCCGTGGAGGCGCTGAGGGCTTCGGCCGGACCGTTCGTTTCCGGGGAGCGCAGGGATTCCGCTTCGGAGCCCCGGGACAATCCCCCAAAGAACGGGTCGGCGGGTCGCAGTGTGGGGAGTTTCCTACGATATGTGTATAGAACTTCCCAAACATCGCCGGGTGCCAGTCATTGTCAGGGGACTTCTATACGATATGTGTATGAAAGTCCCCAACCCGCGGCGGCGGGAGGCGTTGTCTGGGGACTTATCCCGATGCCAGGACCCGTCAGCGCCACCGCCAACAACGCCGGCACTACACCAGCCAGTTCACGAGCCAGGCTCCGCCGAAGGCCAGCGCCAGCATGTAGCCGAACTGGAGCGCCGGCCACTTCCACCCTCCGGTCTCCCTCCGCATCACCGCGACGGTGGAGGTGCACTGGAGGGCGAAGGCGAAGAACACCAGGAGGCCCAAGGCCGCGCCCAGGTCGAGGTGCTGCCGGAGGTTCTCCATCAGCGTGAGCGACGTCTCGTCGGCGTTCTCCACGCCGTAGATCGTGCCCAACGTGCCGATGATCACCTCCCGGGCGGCCAGCGAGGAGACCAGGCCGATCCCGACGCGCCAGTCGTAGCCCAGGGGCTCGATGACCGGCTCGATGACCTGGCCGATGGTGCCCAGGGCGCTGTCCTCGATGGGCGGCGGGCCGCCATCGACCTGGGGGAACTGGGCGAGTGCCCACAGCACCACCGTGACGGCGAAGATGATCTTCCCCGCCCGCTTCAGGAAGATCAGGCTCCGGTCCCATAAGCGGATGGCCACCGTCTTCGGCGACGGGATGCGGTACGGCGGCAATTCCATCATGAAGCCGGACGACTTGCCTCGGAGCAGCGTCCGCTTCAACAGGAACGCGGTCCCGATGGCGGCCACCACGGCGATGGCGTAGACCCCGAGGAGCGCAGCCGCCTGCATGCCCAGGAACGGACCGAGGAGCGGCGCGGCCGGGACGAACGCGGCGATCAGTACCGCGTAGACCGGGAGCCGGGCGGAACAGGTCATGAACGGGGTGACGAAGATCGTGGCCAGCCGGTCACGCTCATCCTCCACCGTCCGGGCGGCCAGGATGGCCGGGATCGAGCAGGCATAGCCGCTCAGCAGCGGGAGGAACGACCGCCCCTGGAGCCCGATCTTCACCATGAGCCGATCTGCGATCACGGCGGCCCGGGCCATGTACCCGGAATCTTCCAGGATCCCGATGAAGAGAAAGAGAATCAGGATCTGCGGTAGGAAAATGACCACCGACCCAACGCCGGCCCAGACGCCGTCGATCACCAGCGACTGTACCCACCCTTCCGGCAGCCGGGGCGCCAGCCACTCGCCCGAGCCCGCCAGGGCCCACTCCACGGCGTCTATGAACGGCGCGGCCCAGGCGAAGATGGCCTGGAAGACCAGGACCACCACGGCCAGGAAGGTGAGCGGGCCGGCCACCCTGTGGAGGAAGATCGAGTCGAGACGCCGCGTCAGCTCCGACGGCGCCGGGGGGCGATGGTCCGCCGCCTCCACGGCGTCTCGGATCCGGGCCCGCCGCTCCCGGAAGATGTCCACCACGGGCAGCTGGACCTCCCCTGCACGATCGCACAGGGACTCCTCCAGCCGCTCCACCACCTCCGCCTCGGGGTCCGACTCGGGCTGCCGGGCCGCCTCCACGCCGGCCATGAACGCTCTGACCCGACCGAGCCCTACGCCCTTCCGGGCGTTGGTCCGGACCACATCGATCCCGAACCGCTGGGCCAGCGCCTCGTCATCGATGGAGCCGCCCCGGCTCTCCAGCTCGTCGACCATGTTCAGGACCAGCAGGGTGGGCCGCCCCAGGTTCAGGATTGGCTCTACCAGCATGAGCTGGCTCTCCAGGCGGGTGGAATCCACCACCGCCACGATGGCGTCCGGCGCCCGCAGGTCCGGCACCTTCCCCTCCAGCACGTCCCGAGTCACCCGCTCGTCCAGTGTCCGGGCCGAGAACCCGTTGACCCCCGGTAGATCCACCACGTCCACCACCACCGTGTCCGAGACCCGGGCCCGGCCCACGTGCTTCTCCACGGTCACGCCCGGGTAGTTCGCCACCTTCTGGCGCAGCCCCGTCAGCTGATTGAACACGGTAGTCTTACCCGCGTTGGGTGGACCGACCAGCGCGATCAGCGCGTGCCCGGACGCCGCCAACGCGGGGGCTTCGTGACAGCTCGGGCCCGGACGCGAACCCACCTTCGCCATTCTCACCACAGGTCTCCTCCCGTCGCGCCGGTCCGGCGCACACAGAGGCAGTGCGCCGTCTCCCGGCGCAACGCCAGCATCGTCCCCTCCACGTCCACCACCGGGTCCCCGAACGGGCTCCGGCGCACCATGCGGATCCGGCACCCCGGGAGCACGCCGCGTTCCAGCAGCGGCTCCAGCTCCCCGCCCGGCAGGTCGAAGGACTCCAGCTCCACTACTTCGTCCAACGGCACCTCGGATAGTCGCAGCCCGCGGCCTCGGCCCCGGCCCCCACCCCGGCCGCTCATCGCTCCACCACCAGCCGGAGCAGCCCCGCCGCCGCCGGGGCGTCACCCGGCGCCAGCCTCACCTGCACGTCCGGCTGCACCACGAGCCACTCCGTGACCCGGGCCGCCAGGAACAGCTCCGCCACCATCTCCTCCCCGTAGGGCTCGGAGACCATCGAGGCCGCGAGCCCCGTGTTCAGCTCCATCGGCACCGGAAGCCTCGACGTCAGTCCCGCCGCCACGTGCCGCATCGAGCCCGCCCGGGCCACCTTCACGAACCCGGCCGCCGCCGTCGTGGGCGCCCAGTCCACGATCAGGTACGTGGACGGCTCGCTGTGGCCCTCGTGACCCTCGACGATGTGCCCGCACGTGGCCACGCCCGCCTGCCAGCGGAGCGACGGCGCGTTCGGTACCGCGCCCGTCGCCTGGACCACCGCCGACCAGTCCCCGTCGGCAGCCCGGTACGTACCCACTCCGAGCTCCGGCCCGCCGAAGAGAGACACGAACGCATTCACCGACGGCCGCGGCGCCGGGTAGCTCGGCATGAACGCCAGGGTGGGTGTGAGCCCGAACGAAGGATTGGCGAACACCGCGGCGACTTCCGAAGCCGCGAACTCCGAGTTGGCGTCCACCCACCCCGCCTTCAGCCGCGCCCCGGGCATGCCCGACCACTCGAGCCAGGCCTCGCCCAGGCCGCGGAAGTCGTAAGCATCGAGGGAGGACAGCCCCTGCGACGATGGGAACGGGACCGCCTCATCGTGCCCCCACTTCCCCAGGAACTCCACACGCGCGGTGAACCCCATCCCGAGGTCTGGCTCCAGCGCCGCCGAAAGCAGCTGCAGCGCGCCGTGCTCCGCCCCCGTCGTGGCACCCTCCACGATCCACGACGCCGACAACGGCATCGGCGTCGACTCCGCCGGCAGCGTGTCCGCCGTTACCGGCCTTTCCCTATTCTGCAGCCGCTCCGGTGCCGCGTCGTGCGCACCCTGCGGGGGCGCCGCCGCGAGGCAGAGCGAAAGGAGTATCGGTCCCATGGCCCCTTCCTTTATGATGATGAGACTCATTCTCAACCACGCCCTCATGATGCCACCCCGGCCGGGCCCGGACAATCCGGGGAAACCCGGATTCTGGTGTAGGGAGTCCCACCACACGGCTTTCACCGGGGGATCGCCGGTGTTTCCCTACTGCATCCGGGCCGGCCCGGTTCTAGCGTAGTCAGTCCGGAAACGGAGCACGTTAACCGACTCAGGAGGGATATCCATGGCGGATCAGAAGGTGATCGACGGGCTGAACGGGCTGCTGGCGGACTCGACGGTTTTCTACCAGAAGCTGCGCCACTACCACTGGAACGTGGAGGGCCGACACTTCTTCGAGCTGCACGCGAAGTTCGAGGAGCTGTACACGAAGTGGGCGGACACCATCGACGAGATCGCCGAGCGGATCCTGACGGTGGATGCCACGCCGCTGCACACGCTGAAGGGGATGCTGGGCAAGGCGAGCCTGAAGGAGGACGAGAGCATCCCGGCGGCGCCGGCGATGGTGGACGCCATCATGGCGGACCTGGAGGCACTGCACGTCTCGGCCATGAAGGTCATCGACGCCGCCGAGGCCGCCGATGACCGTGGCACGGCCAACCTGCTGGACGAGGTCAACGACGGCATCGAGATGGACATCTGGATGCTGAAGGCCTGGAAGAAGCAGACCGGAAATTAGCGCCTCGCTGCGCTCGGCGCGGGTAGCGGCCTGCGGCCGCGTTTAGCGCTCGCCTGCGGCTCGCGCGTGCAGGTCGGGGCCTTCGGCCCCTCCCGTTTGGCTCGCTTCGCTCGCGGTGGAACCGCCGGTTGGGACAAGGAGCGGTGCAGTCCGACCCTGCTGCGAGGTCGCGCAGCGACCGAGCCCTCCGCGGCCGCAGGTCGCGATCCGGGCGAGCCGAAGGCGAGCCCTATCCGCGAGGCGCACAGCGCCGAGCTACACGCGAGCGCAGCGAGCTACACGCGAGGCCGAAGGCCGAGCTACCCGGGAGGCCCGCAGGGCCGACCTACCCGCGAGTGGCGGCGCGCCCGCCCGCCGTTACTCCTCGTCCGGCTCCGCCGCCGCCACGAGCTCCAGCTGGTCGCCCATCTCCCGGTCGGCGGCATCGGCGGCGTCAGCCTTCCTGCGGGTGTCCCGCTCCGAGGCGACGCGGCTGACCTCCACCACGCGGTCGCCGGTCTCGACCTTCACCAGCTGCTTGCCCTGGGTGGTGCGGCCCTGGACGGGGATCTCGGCGGCCTGCAGGCGGCCGGCCTTGCCACCGGCGGTTATGACCATGAGCTCGTCGCCTTCGAGCATCTCCTTGGCGCCCACCAGCGGGCCGGTCTTGTCGGAGACCGACAGTGCCGCCGTCCCCTGGCCGCCCCGGCCCTGGACGCGGAACTCGCCGATCCCGGTGCGCTTGGCGTAGCCGTTGGCGGTGACCACGGCCAGCGTCGCTTCGCGGCGGACGACCACCATGCCCACCACGCTGTCGCCCTTCTTCATCCGGACGCCGATGACGCCCTGGGCGTTGCGGCCCACCTCGGGGACGTCGGTTTCGGGGAAGCGGATGGCCCGGCCGCCGGCGGTGGCCAGGACGATGTCGTTGATGCCGTCGCTGATGCGGACGTCCAGCAGCTCGTCGCCGTCCTTCAGGTTCACGGCATTGATCCCGCCGGCCCGGATGTTCTGGAACTCGGAGAGCTCCGTGCGCTTCACGATCCCGCCCCGGGTCAGGAAGACCAGCTGG
>CAZSBL010000003.1:45550-66518 GCA_964605205.1 uncultured Gemmatimonadaceae bacterium | reverse complement strand
GCGCCACGATGAGCGACTCCTCCAGCAGCTTCTCCTTGAGCGTGTCGATGGCGTCGAGGATCAGCCCCGAGCGGTCGTACACCGGCGTGATGGTGATCCCCTCGGGGAGCCCCGGCTCGATCTCCGCCAGCTTCTCCTTGACTCGCCTGATGGTGGCCAGCGCGTTCTCACCGAAGCGCATGACCACGATCCCGCCCACCACGTCGCCCCGGCCGTTCAGGTCGGCCACGCCCCGGCGGACGTCCGGCGCCAGCTCCACGGTGGCGATGTCGGTGACCCGGATCGGGGTGCCCGCCGTGGTGGCGCCCACCACCACGTTCTCGATGTCGCTCCGCCCTTCCAGGTAGCCGAGCCCGCGGATCAGGAACTCCCGCTCGCTCTGCTCCATCATCATGGCGCCCACGTCCTGGTTCGACGCGCGCACCGCGTCCATGACCTGGTGGACCGGGACGCCGTAGCCCCGGAGCCGCGACGGGTCCACGGTGATCTGGTACGTCTTCTCGAACCCGCCTACGCTGGCCACCTCGCTTACGCCGGGCACGGCCGTGAGCTGGTAGCGGAGGTACCAGTCCTGGAACGACCGGAGGTCCGCCAGCGACCGGGTTCCGGTCTCGTCCTCGATCACGTACTGGTAGACCCAGCCGAGCCCCGTGGCGTCGGGGCCGAGCCGGGAGTCCGCGCCCTCCGGGAGTGAGCCCCGGATGGCCGACAGGTACTCCAGCACCCGGCTCCGGGCCCAGTAGAGGTCCGTGTCATCGTCGAAGATCACGTAGACGAACGACGTGCCGAAGAACGAGTACCCCCGCACCGTCTCCGCGCCGGGCACCTTCAGCATCTCGCTGGCGATGGGGTAGGTGACCTGGTCCTCGATGATCTGTGGCGCCTGCCCCGACAGGTCCGTGCGTACGATGACCTGCACGTCGCTCAGGTCCGGGATCGCCTCCAGCGGCATGCTCCGCATGGCCATGATCCCGCCCACCACCACGAAGAGCGTCAGGACCGTGACGATGAACTTGTTCGCGACCGACCACTCGATGATTCGATTCAGCATCCCCGCGTCCCCCTACCGGTGCCCCGAGTGGTCTGTCTCACCGCCGCCCATGTCGTGGCCGGAGTGGTCCATGCCCTCCATCCCGGCCATGGACGCGCCCAGGTTCGACTCGGCGTCGATGAGGAAGCTGGCGGAGCTCACCACTCGCTGCCCCTCGCGGAGCCCCTCCAGGACCTCGACCTCGTCGCCGGCCACCAGGCCTGTGGCCACCTCGTGGGGCATGAGGGTGCCGTCGTCGTGGCGGACGAAGGCCACCTCCCGCTCGCCGGTGGCCAGCACGGCCGTCCGGGGCACGGCGAGCACCGGGTGATGGCCCGGCGCCTCGATGGTGATCTCGGCGTACATCCCCGGCCGGAGCCGCCGCTCCGGGTTCGCCAGCTCCACCCGGATCCGCCCGGTCCGAGACTCCATGGAGACGGTGGGGTAGACGTACGCGATGCGGCCCTCGAACGGCTGGCCGGGGTAGGCCTGGAACCGGACCGTGGCCGGCTGCCCCTCGGTCACCAGCGAGAGGTCCTTCTCGAAGACCTCGCCCTCCACCCATACGGTGGACAGGTCCGCGATCCGGTAGACGTCCATTCCCGGCGTGATCCGGTCTCCCTCCACCACGTTCTTGGCCACCACCACGCCGCCGGCCGGCGCCCGCAGCGTGAGCGTCCGGCTCGGCTCCGACGCCTCCTCGATCCGCTGGATCTCGGCGTCCGGGATGTCCCAGTACGCCAGGCGACGACGGGCGGATTCCAGCAGGTCCTGCGCGTTCCGACGGGCTCGCTCGCCCGTGGCCTCATCGGCCAGGCGACGGGCCAGGATCAGCTCCTCCTGGGCGGTCACCAGCTCCGGGCTGTAGACCTCCAGGAGCGGTTGCCCTCGCCGGACGGGTGCGCCGGTGAAGTCCACGTGGAGACGCTCGACCCAGCCGTCGATCTTCGGGTTGACCGTGGCCAGCCGCGTCTCGTCGTACTGCACCGTGCCCACGGTGCGGACCCGCCGGTCGAGGCGCTTCCGCTCCACAGCGGCGAAGGTGACGCCGATGGCCCGGGACTCCCGGTCCGTGAGCTGGACAGGGTTCATCTCTTCGCCATCGCCGCCGCCCATGGCCGCGTGGTCGTGGCCCTCCATCCCGCCCTGCTCGGCGGGGGCGGCCCACGCGCTGTAGAACCCCACGCCAGCCCCGGCCAGGACCAGGATCGCCATGGAAAGGACCATCTGCTTCTTGGTGCTCATCGGTTCTCCGCCATCAGTGCGGGTGCGTCGGGCAGCGCCCGGCCCACCGCGGTTTCCAGCTCCGCCACCGCCCGGCCGTAGTCGGCCAGCAGCGTGAAGTACTCGGTCTCGTACCGGTTCGTGGTCATCCGGGCGTCTACCAGCGTCATGAAGTCCACCGCGCCCACCCGGTAGCTCGAGAAGCTCGACTCCACGTTGGCGTCCGCCTGGGGCAGCACCTCGTCGCGGTAGAGCGCGAGGAGCGTCCGGGCTCGCTCCAGCTCCGCCAGCAGCTCGCCGAGACGGGCGTCCACGTCGGCCCGGGCGGCGGCCAGCTCCGCCTCGGCCACGGACTCCAGGGCCGCGGCCTCGTGGCGCTCCTGGAGCTGCCGGCTGCCGGCGAAGACCGGGACGCTGAACCCGATCATGGCGCTCCCCATCCGGACGGTGCCCGGCGCCCCGGCGTCACGCTGGCCGTACTGGAGCCCGATGCTGACGTCCGGCCAGATCTGCCGGCGCGCCAGCGCCTGCCCGGTCCGGGCCCGCTCGACCCCCGTCTTCTGCTGCCGGAGCAGCGGCCGTGACGCCTCGGCCCAGCTCCGGAGCGTGTCCCGGCCGGGCCATTCGGCGGGCAGCGACGGGAGCACCGCCTCGGGGACCGGGGTGTCCGCCGGGCGGTTAAGGACCGCGTTGAGCCGGGCGGCGGCGACCCGTCGCAGCGCCGTCATCCGCTCGATCTCGGCGTCCATCCGCGCCACCTCGACGTTCGCCCGGAGCACGTCGCTCTGCCGGCCCGTACCGGCGGCGTACATGGAGCGGGCCACCGCCTGGAAATCCTTCA
This sequence comes from uncultured Gemmatimonadaceae bacterium, assembly GCA_964605205.1. Taxonomy (GTDB): domain Bacteria; phylum Gemmatimonadota; class Gemmatimonadetes; order Longimicrobiales; family RSA9; genus JAWVYT01. The sequence continues at coordinate 63,423 of CAZSBL010000003.1, read as the reverse complement.
GCAGATCCAGCGTCTCCCCGAGGACCTCCAGCTTCCGGTCCACCTCGTAGAGCCGGAAGAACGCGTCGGCCGCCCGGGCCCGGACCGTCCACCACGTCTCGTCGGCACCGGCCCGGGCCATGGCCGTGGCCTGCTCGGCCATGGACTCCCGCAGCCCCAGCTTGCCGGGGAACGGCAGCAGCTGCACCGCCTGGATGCTCGGCGCCATGGAGGTCGGCATGTCCGCCTCGAACCCGGGGATGGAGAAGTTCATCACGCCCAGCTGGAGCGCCGGGTCGGGGGGCAACCCCGCGGACCCCTCCCGCGTGGTCGCGGCCTCCGCACGGGCGCCGGCGGCCCGGAGCAGAGGGCTGCGCTCCCGGGCCAGCTCGTAGACCTCGGAGAGGAAGAGTCGTCTCTCGTCGGTGGGCCCGGGAGCCGACTGCTGCGCGGGTCGGACATCCTGTGCGGCCAGAGGCGAGGCCATCATCGAGGCGACCAGCCCGGCCATGATCAATCGTGTCATCCGCTCCACTCGTCGGGGTCACGTGCGCGAAGCCTCAACCTGACGGGTGGGGGGTGAAGCGGGGGTGAAGCGAGTATGAAGAGATATTTAGGCGCCAGGCCTGAAGGAGAAGACGTACGAGCGGGTTCTGGCTCGAGCGCTGGAGCGCAGGGGGTATCAGGTCGCGCGGCAGCAGCCCATCGACTTCGAGTATGACGGCATGCGGTTCGACGGGACGTTGAGGCCGGACCTCATTGTAAACGGCTGCGTCCTGGTCGAGGTCAAGGCGGCCAGCAAGAACCTGCGGGTATTCTGACACCAGACCTACACGTACCTCCGGGCGTCCGATCTCCAGGTGGCGCTGCTGTTGAACTTCGGGACGCCGAGAATGAAGGACGGGTTCGCCCGCATCGTGAACGGCTACGAACCGCCTGCCGATTCCGTGCTCAGGGTCGACCGACGGTGACCCCTCCGCGCACTCTCACTGTGACCTCCGCTCCACCCGCCTCCCGGTTCCGGGCCTCTACGCTCCCGCCATGCACATCGACGATGGCCCGGACGATGGCCAGGCCCAGGCCGGTGCCGCCGGTTTCGCCGCCGTGGGTCCGGGATGCGTCGGCCCGGTAGAAGCGCTCGAAGATGCGGTCCCCTTCGCCGGGGGGCAGTCCGGGGCCGGTGTCGGCCACGCGGATGGTGAGGTCGCCGCCATGGTCGGCGAGTCCACCGCCGTCGCCTTCGATGGAGACGCGGACGCGGCCGCCTTCGGGCGTGAACTTGACGGCGTTGTCCACCAGGTTCCAGAGGAGCTGCTCCATGAGGCCGGGGTCGGCCAGCGTTTCGGTGTGGCCCTCGGCGTGGAGCTCGAGGGTGATGTCCTTGTCGGTGGCCTTGCGCTGGAGCCGACGGAAGACGTGCTCGGCCCGCTCCAGGATGTCGGTCCGCTGGAGGCGAGGCTGCATGACGCCGGCGTCGGAGCGGGCCAGGGTCAGGAGGTCCTCGGCCAGCTGCGACAGCCGCTCCACCTCCTCGAGGCTGCTGGCCAGGACGCGGCGGTACTCCTCGGGATCCCGCTCCCGGCGCAGCGCCAGCTCCACCTCGCCGCGGAGCGCCGTGAGGGGGCCCCGGAGCTCGTGGCTGGCGTCGGCGGTGAACCGACGCTGGGCCTCGAACGCCCGGTTCAGCCGGGCCAGCATGGTGTTGAGCACGCCCACCAGCCGCTCGTACTCCCGGAGGTCGGCGTGGGCGTCGATCCGTCGGTCCAGCGTCGGGGCCTCGATGGACTCGGCCTGGTCGATGATCTCGCTCACCGGCTTCACCATGCGGCGGGCGAGCCACCAGCCGCCGCCGAAGGTGGCGGCGCCGAGGAGTAGGGTGACGGCGCCCAGGATCAGGGCGAGGCGTGCCAGGATCTGGTTGCGGCCCTGGAGCGGCGCGGCGACCTGGAGCACGTGCCGGGCGTGGAGCGGGCCGAGGCGCTCGAGCGGGTAGTAGAGCGACCGGATCGGCATGTCCAGGTACTCCTGCTCTTCCATGACCAGGTTCCCCGCCGATGCCCGCTGGAGCGCGGCCGTGTCCAGCGGCAGGTCCTCGGTGACGAACTGGCTCCGGAGCAGGCTCTCGCCGTCGGCGCTCCAGATCTGGGCGATCCGATTCAGCTCCCGGATCTGGGTGGCCTCCTCCGGCGTCAGCTCCCACTCGTGGAAGCGCATGACGCCGGTGGGGTCGTCGGTCACGGCGGCCGCCTGGATCGAGGCCACGTTCAGCAGATTGGCGTTGAGCTCCTGGTCGAGGAAGTCGCGCATCCCCAGCACTACCGCCGCCGACAGCGCGCCGAGGGCCAGCGTCATGGCCAGCGCCGCCCGGACCGCCAGGCTCAGCCGCAGGGACCGCATCAGTCGGCCTCGTACCCCTGCTCCAGGATGTAGCCCACGCCCCGAACGGTGTGGAGGAGCGCATCGCCGTGGGCCCGCAGCTTCCTGCGCAGGTTGCCCACGTGCACGTCCACCACGTTGCTCATGGGGTCGAACTGGAGGTCCCACACCTTCTCCAGCAGCTCGGTCCGGCGGATCACCTCCTCGGGCCGGAGCAGGAAGAACTCCAGGAGCTGGTACTCCTTGGGCGTCAGGTCGAGACCCTGGCCGGCACGGACGGCCGTATGCTTCAGGCGGTCGAGCTCCACGTCGGCGTACAGGAGCCGCTCCTGGCGGGAGGCACCGCCCCGCCTGAGCAGCGCGCGGACCCGGGCCAGGAACTCATCGAAGCTGAACGGCTTGGTCAGGTAGTCGTCGGCCCCCACGTCCAGCCCCCGGACCACGTCTTCCTTCGTGTCCCGGGCCGTCAGGAGCAGGACCGGCACCGTCTTCCCCTCCTTGCGCAGGTCCCGCACGATCTCGAACCCGCTCTTCTCCGGGAGCATGACGTCGAGGACCGCCAGGTCGTAGTCGTAGACGGCGGCCTTCAGGCTGCCCTCGGCACCGTCGTGGGCCACGTCCACGGCGTACCCCTCCTCCCGGAGCCCCTGCTCCAGGAAGCTGGCCACCTTCCGGTCGTCTTCCACCACCAGGATCCGCACGGCGTCTCCTCGCGTCGGGGTGTGCGCGTCCCACGAAACATACAGGATGCGGCCCGGGGGCCAACGATCGTGAACGAAGCTCCATGCCCGCTTCACGCACCGATATGCCCGGGCACCTCGGGAAAGCCGGCGGGATGCCGCCGGAAGAAGAGGAGTTGGAGCCCGCCCTCGAGTTCCTGCAGGCGGGCGCGTCGCTCGTCAGGAAAGAGCGGTGGCCCTCAGGCGTCGGGCTCCACGCACCGGCCGTTGACCACCAGCACCGGGACCGGCGACGTGCGCACGAACGTCTCCGCCAGTCCGCCCAGAGACAGCCGCGGGAGCCCGCCATGGTAACGGGAGCCCACCACGATCATCCCCGCGTCCGTCTCCTCCGCCATGGCGTTGACCGCGCCCACTACGTCGTTGCCCGCCAGCACCCGCGTCTCCACCCGGACACCCGCCCGATGGATCCCATCGGCCACTTCCTCCAGGTACGTGGCCGCCGGCTGCGCCGCCCACTGACCCGGCGGCTCCACCCGCACCAGCACCACCGGCGCGTCGAAGAGCTCGGCCATGGCGCTCGCGTGCTCCACGGCCGCCTCGCAGCGGCGCGTCCCGTCCAGTGGAACCAGCACGCCCCCACACGCCGGCGCTTCCAACACCGAGAAAGGCTCGCCGTTCTCGCCGGCCGTACCGCCATCGGCCTCACCCACCTCGCCCCGAACGGCCAGCACCGGGACCGGGCCCGAGCGCGCCAGCTCCTCCGTCACGCTACCGTCCCGGAGACGCTCCAGCAGCTTCCGGTCCCGCCGAGGCGCCATCACGATCAGCGCCGCCTTCGAGCTCCGGGCGTCCCGGGCCACCGACGCCGCCTTGGGGCCCCGCAGCAGCGCCGTGGAGAACTCCGGCTTCGACGCCTCGTCCGCCAGACGCCGCCCCAGCTCCTCCAGGTACGCTTCCGCCTCCTCCCGCCGGTCCTCGCCCAGCTTCTCCAGCGCCCGGCCCGCACGCGGACCTAGCACCGCGTGACTGGTGGGGATCCTCATGGGAACGTGGACGTGGACCAGACGTACCTCGCCGCCAGACCGAGCGGCGATCGTCCGAGCCCAGGGGAGGGCGCGCTCGGCCAGCTCTGAGCCGTCCAGCGGAACCAAGATGCGTGCGTACATTGGCCGCTCCCGTTCGTGACAGTATACGTTGTGACGCCCGTCACGGAAAGTGTCCGGACCCCGAGAAATCAATGGGGGTCGCGAAAAACGTTGGATGGTGACAGATTGGGGATTGTGAAAACAGGAACGAATCGAGCCGGGGCGCCAGCCGAGGGCGGCGCCCGTGAGGGGATGCCATGACGCGGGCCAACGCATCGGAGGAGGAGGCCGCAACGGGGACGGAGGCGGCCGAGAGCACACTGGAGTCCTTCGTCGCGCAGCTCCACCAGGAGGGCGTGGAAGCCGGTCGGAAAGAGGCGGAGGAGGTCATACGGGCGGCGGAAGCGGAGGCGGAGGCGGTTCTCCGTCGAGCCCGTGCGGAGGCGGACGCCTACGCGGAGGAGGCGCGCTCGGAGGCGGAGGTGGCGGGGGAGCGGGGCCGCGCGGAGCTGGAGCTTGCGGTTCGTGACGCGATCCTGCAGCTGCAGGCCACACTGAACGCGGTGCTGCGGACGCTGATCACGCGGTCGGTGGAGTCGCAGCTGGCCGATCCGGACGCGCTGAAGCCGCTTCTTCGGGACGTGGTCCAGGCGTACGCCGGAGCGGACGCGGAGTCGCGGCCCACGGAGTTCCGGGTCCCGGCGAAGGCGGCGAGGTCGCTGGAAGGGTGGTGGACCCGTGAGCTGGGCGAGGCGTTGGAGGGTGCGGCGCTGTCCGGTGCGTTGATGGAGGCCGGCTTCGAGTACGATGTCGGGGGCGGGACCGTGGAAGTGAGTGTGGAGTCGGTGGTGGAGAAGCTCATGGAGCTGGTCCGGCCGGGGCTCCGGGAAGTGGTGGAGGAGGTGGCGAAGACGGTGGCCGAGACGGTGCCGGCCGCGACGGTCTCGTCGGGACTGGCCGGCGCGGCCGGCCGCGCCCCGTAGGTCACGGTCGGAGGCCGCGATGGGAGCCGACAACTTCTTCTCCCTGACCACGCTTCCAGTCCTGGACCCGCCGCCGGCGGAGCCGCCGCTGTCGCTGGCGGAATTGATGGCGCGTGTCCCCGGGGGTCGTCCCACCGAGCTGGTCCGGTGCGTGCTCCTGGCGGATGACCTGCTGCAGCGGGAGGCCGTGCTGGCCGGCGAGCTGCCGGAGCCGGAGCCGGCGGTCCTGACTCCCGAGCAGGTTGCGGGCGACGCGCCGCTCCCGGACGCGCTGGCTCCCGACTCAACCGCCGGGCCCAAGCGGATGCCCGCCGACGCCTTCTGGCGGGCCTACTACCTGTGGGCCGACCGCCGGGCCCGGGAGCTCCACAGCCGGTTCCTCCAGCAGTGGGTGGGGTGGGAGGTGACCACGCGGAACGCGCTGGCGGTGGCTCGGGCCCGGACGCTGGAGCTGGATCCCGAGGGGGTCACGGTGGCCCGTTCACTGGAGCACGAGACGCGGGAGGCCGAGGCCCTGGCCGCCAGCTGGGCCACCGCCGGCCATCCGCTGGACGCGTTCCGCGGCCTCCTGACCGCCCGCTGGCGCTGGGTCGACCGGAAGGAGCCGTGGTTCACGTTCGAGGACGACGAGTTCGCGGCGTACGCGGTGAAGCTCGTCCTGCTGCATCGCTGGCGGCGGGCCTCGGAGCTGGGTCCGCGCAGACACGCTGAGGGAACGGGGGAGGCGGCATGACGGAGCTGACGGGGCGGATCACGGCGGTATACGGGAACCTGGTGGCCGTGGAGGCGGAGGCCGAGGTGGTGCAGAACTCGGTGGCGTACTGCTGCCGGTCGGATGGCGCCCGGCTGATGAGCGAGGTGATCCGGATCCGGGGCCGGCAGGCGGAGCTCCAGGTGTTCGAGGAGACCCGGGGCCTCCAGGTCGGGGATCGGGTGGAGCTGGGCACCGAGATGCTATCGGTCACGCTGGGGCCCGGGCTCCTGGGGCAGATCTACGACGGGCTCCAGAACCCGCTCCCGGAGCTGGCCCGCAGCTCGGGCTTCTTCCTCCAGGCCGGGGAGGTGTTCCCCGGGCTGTCGCCGGACACGCAGTGGCGCTTCACGCCCCGGGTCCGGCCCGGGGCGGTCCTCGAGCCCGGCGATGTGATCGGTACGGTCCCCGAGAGCATTATCGACCACACCATCATGGTCCCGCTGGCGTGGCGGGGCCGGTTCACGGTGATCTCGGTGGCGGCCGCCGGGCATTACGGGGTCACCGAGCCCATGGCGCTGCTCCGCGACGAGGCCGGCGAGGAACGGGAGGTCCACATGCAGCAGGTGTGGCCGGTGAAGGTGCCGCTGGCCGCGGCCCGTCGCCGGCTCATGCCCACGGAGCCGCTGGTCACCCGGGTGCGGATCATCGACTCGCTGTTCCCGGTGGCCCGGGGCGGCACCTACTGCATCCCGGGCCCGTTCGGGGCGGGGAAGACGGTGCTGCAGCAGATCATGTCGCGGCACGCGGAGGTGGACGTGGTGATCGTGGCCGCGTGCGGCGAGCGGGCGGGAGAGGTGGTGGAGACGATCCGGGAGTTCCCGTCGCTCCAGGATCCCCGGACCGGCCGGTCGCTGATGGAGCGGACCATCATCATCGCGAACACGTCGGCCATGCCGGTGGCGGCCCGGGAGGCGTCGGTCTACACGGCGGTCACCATGGGCGAGTACTACCGGCAGATGGGGCTCGACGTGCTGATGCTGGCCGACTCCACGTCGCGCTGGGCCCAGGCGATGCGGGAGCTCAGCGGTCGGCTCGAGGAGATCCCCGGCGAGGAGGCGTTCCCGGCGTACCTGGAGAGCCGGATCGCCGCGTTCTACGAGCGGGCTGGCGCCCTCGAGCTCCGGGACGGTGGCGTCGGAACGCTGACCGTGGGGGGAACGGTGAGCCCGGCGGGTGGGAACTTCGAGGAGCCGGTGACGCAGGCCACGCTGAAGGTAGTGGGCGCGTTCCACGGTCTCTCCAGTACCCGGGCCCACGCCCGCCGCTACCCGGCCATCGACCCGCTGGAGAGCTGGAGCAAGTACCCGGGGGTGGTGGATCCGGACTGGGTCGCGGCCGTCAAGGCGCTGCTCCATAAGGGGGATGAGGTCCGACAGCTCATGACCGTGGTGGGGGAGGAGGGCGTCACGGTGGACGACTTCACCACCACGCTGAAGGCGGAGATGCTCGACGCCTGTTTCCTCCAGCAGGACGCGTTCGACCCGGTGGACGGCGCCACCCCCGCGGACCGGCAGCGCACGGTGTTCGGGAAGCTGATGGAGGTGCTGGATCTGGACTTCGAGTTCGAGACGAAGTCGGAGGCACGGGACGCCATGTTCCGGGCCACCGACCTGTTCCGGAACTGGAACTACGCCGAGGCCGAGAGCGACGAGTACCGCCGGCTCCTGGCTCAGATCGATCGGTTCATCGAGCGAAAGGGCAGGCGCCCGGCGGCGGTGGAGGCCTGATGCGGAAATACTACGACACCATCACGAGCATCGCGGGGAGCGTGGTCACGGTCGAGGCCCCGGGCATCGGCTACGAGGAGCTGGCCGTGGTGACCGGCGCCCGGGAAAGCTCGCTGGCCCAGGTGATCCAGCTCAAGGGGAGCCGGGTCAGCCTCCAGGTCTTCTCGGGTACCCGGGGCGTTTCCACCGATGACCGGATCCGGTTCCTCGGCAAGCCTCTCAAGGTCCCCTTCTCCGACGCGCTCCTGGGCCGCGTCTTCGACGGCGCGGGCCGGCCCCGGGACGCCCGCCCGGAGCCCGAGGGGAACGAGATCGACGTACGGTCACCGGTGGTGAACCCCACCGTCCGGAAGCTCCCCGACCGGATGATCCGGACGGGGATCCCCATGATCGACGTGTTCAACTCGCTGGTCGAGAGCCAGAAGCTGCCGATCTTCTCGATCCCCGGCGAGCCGTACAACGAGCTGCTGGCCCGGATCGGGCTCCAGGCCAACGCGGACCTGGTGGTCTTCGGCGGGATGGGGCTCCGCCACGATGACTACCTCGCCTTCCGGAACGCGTTCGAGGGGGGCGGCGTGAGCGCACGGACCATCATGTTCGTTCACACCGCATCAGACGCGACCGTGGAGTGCATGATGGTGCCGGACCTCTGCCTGGCCGTGGCCGAGCAGTACGCGCTCCAGGGGAAGCGGGTGCTGGTGCTCCTGACCGACATGACCGCGTTCGCCGACGCGCTCAAGGAGATCGCCATCACCATGGAGCAGATCCCGTCGAACCGGGGCTACCCGGGCGACCTGTACACGCAGCTCGCCCAGCGCTACGAGAAGGCCGTGGACTTCGACGGCGCCGGGTCGCTCACCGTACTGGCGTGCACCACCATGCCCGGCGACGATGTGACCCACCCGGTGCCCGACAACACCGGCTACATCACCGAGGGGCAGTTCTACCTGCGCCACGGCCGGATCGACCCGTTCGGGTCGCTCTCCCGGCTGAAACAGCTGGTGAACGGCGAGACCCGGGAAGATCACCGGGCCATCATGGACGGCTGTATCCAGCTCTACAGCGGTACCCGGGAGAGCCGGGAGAAGCGGGAGATGGGCTTCGATCTCAGCGAATGGGACGAGAAGCTGCTCCGCTTTGGCGAGCGGTTCGAGGCCCGGATCATGGACCTGGCGGTGGACATCCCGCTGGAGCAGGCGCTGGACCGCTGTTGGGACATCCTGGCCGAGTGCTTCGACCCGGTGGAGACCGGGATCCGGCGCAGCATCATCGAGGCCCACTGGCCCCGCCCCCTCACCGACGCAGACGCCGCCTGATGCGCGTGATGTTGACCCGCCTCGGCCTGAAGCGCGAGCGCGAGAAGCTCTCCCGCTATCAGCGGTTCCTGCCGGCCCTCAAGCTCCGCCAGCAGCAGCTCCAGCTGGTGCTCCAGCGGACCCGCGGCGTGCTGGAGGCCGCCCGGGAGCGGATGGCCGTGGCCCGCGCCGCCTTCGACACCTACCGCGAGGTCCTCGGAGACCTGGCCGGCGTGGACGTGGTGGCCCTGGCCGAGCCCGATGTGGAGCTCGGCTCCGAGAACGTGGCCGGCGTGCGCATGCCGACCCTCGAGAAGATCACATTCCGCGATGTCCACTACAGCCTCTTCGGCACGCCGCCGTGGGTCGACCGGGCACTCCTGGACCTGCGCACCTTCAGCCGGCACCGGGCGGAAGTGGAGGTCCTCGAGGAGCGCTGCCGGCTTCTGCAGCACGAGCTGAACCGCGTGGTTCAGCGGGTCAACCTTTTCGAGAAGGTCAAGATCCCGGAGGCCCGGGCCGCCATCCACAAGATCCGGATCCACCTGGGCGACGAGATGGCCGCCGCCGTGGGCCGCTCCAAGATCGCCAAGGCTCGCCTCGAGGCACAGCAGGAGGAAGAGGCCGAGGCCGGCGCGGGCCATGGAGGTGCGCCATGATCGTCCCCATGGTCAAGGCGTTCGCCGCCTGCCGCGAGGCCGACCGCCACACGCTCCTGCACCAGCTCCGGCGGCTGGGCGTGCTCCATATGGTGCCCGTGGACCCGCACGACGCCGTGAGCGGAGAGGCGTCGGCGGAGCGGATCCGGCAGGTGGAGGCGGCGCTCCAGATGATCCAGGGGATCGAGCCGGCGGGGCCACGCCCGCCCCACACGCCCGGCGAGGCGGTGGACGCCATCCGTGAGATCGTGCAGCGCGGCGAGGAGACCCGGTCGCGCCTCGAGGCCCTGTACCGGGACGCCAAGCGACTGCGCCATTGGGGCCGGATCCCCCTCGAGCACATCCAGGCGCTGGAACAGGCGGGCGTGGACCTCCGGGTCCTCATCGCGCCGGACCGGGCCGTGCCCTACCTCCGCGGTCGGTTCATCGAGCCGCTGGAGCCGGTGGGCCGGAACCAGCGCCTGGTGGCCGCCATCGACCTCGACGACAGCAGCGTTTCCTCCCACGTGGAGGAGCTGGACCCGCCCCACACCGACCGGGACCGGATCCTGGCGGAGGCGTCACGGCTGCAGCGGGTGCTGCACATCGACCAGCAGCGGCTGGCCGAGCTGGCCTGGCTGGAAGAAGACCTGGAGCGGGAGCGAGACCGGCTCGTCTCCGAGGCCCGCTGGGAGGAGGTGGTCCGGAGCGGGCTCGAGGAGAAGGGGCTCTACGCCGTGCAGGGGTGGGTGCCGGAAGACCAGGCCGAGGCGCTGGTCCAGGGGCTCCAGCGCTGCCGCCTGCCCGTTGCGGTGCGCACCGCCGAGCCCGGGCCGGACGAGCGGCCGCCCACACTACTCCGCTACAAGCCGTGGGCCCGCCCCATCGGGGCGCTCTTCCGGATCCTGGGCACCGTGCCCGGCTACCGGGAGCTCGACGTCAGCAGTGTCTTCATCATCGCCCTCCCACTCTTCGCCGGGATGATCATCGGCGACGCCGGGTACGGCCTCCTCTTCGCCCTCTTTCCGGTCCTCGGCGGCCGCAAGGTCCGGAACGCGCTGCCGTCCGACCTCCGCGTCATGATGGTCCTCTTCGGCCTGGCCGCGCTGACCTGGGGCGCCGTCACCGGCGTCTGGTTCGGACTCACGCCCGCCGAGCTCCTCGAGGCCGGGGGCGTGGTGGGCGCGCTCGGTGCCGGACTCGACTCCCTCCAGCTGATCCGCGGGACCGGGAACGACGCCCGCATGACCGTCATCAAGATCTGCTTCGTGATCGGCACCCTGCACCTGGTCACTGCCCACCTCCAGCGGGCGTGGGAGCTGCACCGGCGCGAGTCGCTGGCCGAGCTCGGCTGGGCCGTGGTCCTGGCCGGGATGCTCGGCGTGATCTGGATCCTCTTCTTCGGCGCGGGCGGCGTGCCTGGACCGGTCCGGCAGGCCTCCGTGGTCGAGCTGGCGGTGGGGCTCGCGCTGGTGGCCCTCTACAGCCACCCCGATCGGCCGATGCCGGGTCGGATCGGGTACGGGATCGCCGGGTCGCTCCTGCCCCTGCTCAGCACCTTCAGCGACACCCTCAGCTATATCCGGCTCATGGCCGTGGGGCTCGCCAGCTTCTATCTGGGGTCGACGTTCAACACCCTGGCCGCCGCCCTGGCCGAGAGCACATCGTGGTTCCTGGGCGCCTTCGTGCTCGTGGCGGGACACGGCCTCAATATCGGCCTGATCCTCATCGCCATCTTCGCCCACGGCGTCCGCTTGAACGTGCTCGAGTTCTCGAGCAACGCAGGTATACACTGGACCGGGTATCCGTACCGGCCTCTCTCCGATTCACTGGTCAAGGAGCGGTAATGAGTGTCTTCTGGGGTCAGCTCGCATTGGGAACCGTCCTGGCGTTGAGCGCCATCGGCAGCGCCATCGGCATCGGGATCGTGGGACAGGCGGCCGCCGGCGCGTGGTCGAAGGAGGCCCGGGCCGGCCGACCCCTCAGCTTCACCTACATCATCCTGGTGGGGCTCCCCCTGAGCCAGACCATCTACGGCGCCATCCTCATGCTCATCGGGCTCCGCGACCGGATCTACGACCCCACCATCCTGGCCGACAACGCCGGCGTCCTCCTCGGGATCGCCATCGCCGGCGGCCTCGCCGAGCTCTTCAGCGCATGGTTCCAGGGCCGCATCGGCGCCGCCGCCTGCCGCGCCCTCTCCGAGGGCGGCGGCCAGGGCCTCGCCTTCATGATCATCGCCATGGGCATCGCCGAGACCGTCGGCCTCTTCGGCTTCGTCTTCCTGCTGATGGTCCTGCCCTAGGCGGCGTCGGGGCGCCGGATCGCTCCGGGGCTCCGGGGCTCCGGGCAGCCGGAGACCCGGGTCCCGCCCGATCCCGATCGGGGGACACCGGCGCTTCTCGCACCTTCGTCGGTGCGAGATAGATCGATCACGATCGATCTATCTCACGGGTTCTTGTGCTAAGTCCTTTCGTGTCAGCTATATAGCGCATCAGTTGGCAAGGTAGATCGTTCACGATCGATCTACTTTCCGGCCCGAAGGGGGCTGCCCGCACCGTCCCGTTGCGCTGGCGCCGTCGGGCTACGAGGTTCCGGCCCCATGAGACAGCCGTTGAGACACCCGTTGAGAGACCGGTCGAGACACCGGTCGAGACACCCGCGTCGTGCGTGCGGCCGGGCCGGCGCGCTGGCCGGCTCGATCCAGGCGGCCGCGCTGGCGCTCGTGCTGCTGTTCGTCCCCCTGGCGGCGGTGGGCCCGACCCTGGCGGCGGTGGGCCCGGCCCCGGCGGCGGCGCAGGAAGTGCCGTCGGACGGCGCCCGGTCCTTCGGCGACGACGTGGAGCTGGGAGCCCGGCTGGTGGGCCACGGCCTCACGGCGCCGGCCCGGTGGAGCCTGGCGCAGTGGCTGACGATCCCCGGCGCACTCGGCGTGCTCGCCGTCGTCTCCACGGTGGATGACGATCTCGCCGCGTACGCCCAGTCGAATCGGGGCCCGGTCGGCGACGCGTGGTTCGGCGCCCTCGAGCCGTTCGGCCAGGAGTACTCGATCCCTCTGGTGATCGCCATGTACCTGGGCGGGGCCGCGTTCGATGGGCCGGCGCTGCAGCGGACGGCGGTGGAGGCCGCGGCGGCGAGCGTGGTGGCGGGCGGGATCGTGACGCCCACGCTCAAGCTGGCGTTCGGCCGGGCCCGGCCCCGGCAGGACCTGGGGGCGTACGCCTTCGATCCATTCGGCGGCGACAAGTCGTTCCCGTCCGGTCACACCACCCAGGCCTTCGCGCTGGCCTCGGTGTTTGCGGCCGAGTCGGAGTCGTGGGTGGTGGACGTGCTGGCGTACGGGATCGCCGCGAGCGTGGGCGGCGCCCGGATCTACCACGACGCCCACTTCCTGACGGATGTCCTGGCCGCCGCGGCCATCGGGACCGTGGTGGGCCGGACCGTGGTCCGGCGAGGGCACGAGCTCACCGGCAGCTCGGCACCGTTCGTCGGTGGCGGCAGTGCCGGCGTCTCGCTTGGGGTGCGGATCCCGCTCCGGTAGGGCGCTGGCCTCCGCGCCGGACCGCCCCACCCGGTGTCAGGGGCCGCACGCATATCGGGGCTCCGGGCGGCATACCTCCTGCAACCTCATCATCACGTCATAACGCCGATCCCGCGCCAGTACAGCCGGGAGGGCGCCGAGCTGTCCCCGCCGCTGGCCCTCGAAGACGTCCCCGATGGGACCGAGGCGCTGGCGCTCATCTGCGACGACCCCGACGCGCCCGACAAGACCTGGGTCCACTGGCTGATCTGGAATATCCCCGGGGATCGGACGGCGATCCGGGAGGACGTGCCGACCGATGAGACGGTCCAGGCCCTGGGCGGCGCCCGGCAGGGGATGAACGACTTTGACGAGATCAGCTACGGGCACCCCATGCCGCCGCCGGGGCACGGCACGCACCACCACCGGTTCACGGTCTACGCGCTCGGCGAGGCGCTGGAGCTGGATCCCGGCGCCGACAGAGGCGCCCTCGATGCGGCCATGGAGGGGAAGATCCTCGACCAGGCGCGAGTGACGGGGACGTACGAGCGGGAGTAGGCCCGGTCCATTCGGCACTCGATCGGGGTCTCAGCTCCGGGCGTGACAAAGCGGCGAAGCCGCCTCCCGGGTGGGAGACGGCTTCGTTCCGCTGGACGCCCGCCCTGCCCGCGGACGCCAGGATTCAGGCCGGGTGGCAGCCGGCGCCCGGGGACCGGTAGGAGGCCCCGGGTCGCCGACCGTCACGGGTAATGGTCAGAAGCTGTAGCGGGCGCCGAACTGCATGAGCCAGCGCGAGCCGTAATTTCCGAAGTCCAGGACCCGCTCCTCCCAGTACTGGTCCATGTTCTCCTCATCGCGGCGGAACGTGTAGATGGGGGTCAGGTCACCGTTGGCGGCATCGACGAAGCCCTCGAACCGCAGGAGGTCGATGGTGCGGAATCCGGCGTTGTAGCGGCGGCCCCAGTCACTGTTGATCAGGTTGGTGAAGTTGAAGATGTCGAGGGTCAGCTCCACCGTGTTGCGGTTGCCGCCGATATTGGCGAAGAGCTCCTGCGCCAGACGCAGGTCCATCACCCATTCCATGGGCGCGCGGTCGGCGTTCCGCTCGGCGTAGTCGCCGCGCCGGGAGCTGAGGTACTCGTTGTTGTCGACGAACGCATCGAACGCGGCCTGCTGCTCGGTGGCCGTGTACGTGGTCCCACCAGAGGTGTAGTCGGTCCAGGTCAGCTCGCTGGCGCTGTTCGGGATGTAGGCCAGCGGCGACGTCCCGCTGCCCTCACCGGTGAAGGTGAAGTTGTTCCCGATAATCCAGGAGTACGGCCGGCCGGACTCGCCGGTGAAGACGGCGCTGACCGTGGTGGCCAGGTTGTCCAGGAGCTCCTGGCGGTGCGTGAGCTGAGCCAGGAATCGGGTCCCGATGGAGAAGTCGGAGCGGGCCATGTCCAGGTTGTTCAGCCCGTTCACGTTCTCGTTGAACCGCCAGACGCTGTAGATCTGGTCGGAGGTGGCGTCGTTGACCGAGTGGGCGTCACCGTAGGTCAGCGCTACCCGCGCCGTGGTGTTCTCCCCGAAGGTCCGGGAGACCGACGCCGTGACATCGTAGGTGTACCCTTCACTATAGTTCGTGACCTTGAGCACCGGGTCCACCGTGCTCTGGATGACGTTGGCGAACGGATTCAGCCCCGAGCCCAGCGTGCCGTAGTTGTAGACCGGCCGGTTGTCCGGCCCGTCGAGATTGTCGTTCTGGGGCCGGAAGTTGACGTTCTCGATCAGGATGTTGTCCAGGTTCTTCGTGTACTGCCCCTCGACGGTGGCGAAGAAGTCACCGGGCAGCGCGTAGTCGAGCCCCAGGCTGGTCCGGAAGACCCGGGGGTAGCGGAAGTTCTCGGCGAAGAGGTCCACCTCACCGCTGGGGACCACGTCCCGACCGAAGTCACCGGCGTCGAGGGCGTTGTCGACATCGGCTACGAAGGGGATCGGGTCACCGTTCGGCAGCGTGCCGGCGGCCCGGACGTACCCGGCGGTGACGCCGTTGTTGAGGTACATGGCGCCCGGATAGACGAACGGTACCCGGCCGGTGAAGACGCCCACGCCGCCGCGGAGCAGCGCGCTCCCGTCGCCGAGGGCGTCGAAGCGGAACCCGAGCCGCGGCGCGAGGTAGGGGGCCGCCGCCGGTGTGGCGCCAGGCACGGCGCCCTCGAGGTCGTGGACCTGGGCGATCTGGGGCATCACCGTGTTGACGATCTCGTCGTTCGTTCGCGGGTCGGTGGTGATCTTCGGGAGGTCGACCCGGATCCCGCCGGTCAGCTCGAGACGGTCGTTCACCTCCCAGTGGTCCTGGACGTAGATGCCGAGCTGATACGCCTTGAACGCGCCGATGGCGTCGGACTCGTCGCCGGTGACGTCATCGACCAGCGAGAAGCCGCGGCTGAAGCTCCGCGGCGCCACCGGGTCGATGCTCGGATCGCTGATGGCCCGCAGCGACTGGAGGAAGTCGTCCACGCTGTTGTACTCGTAGTAGCCGAAGTTCTCCCGCAGGAAAAGGTTCCCGATGTCGTAGAACTCGTTGTGGGTGCCGACCGTGACGGTGTGGGCGCCCATGAACATGGTCAGGTTGTTCGTGACGCTCAGGATATCCTGGTTCAGGATGTTGCCCGTACTGAACCGCTCCGAGCCGAGCTGGATGTCGCCGGCGCCGTCATCGATCCTGATATACGGGAACGGGTCCGCGGCGAAGCCCCGGTCATCGCGCACGAAGGTCAGTCCCACCAGCAGCTTGTTGGACATGCCGCCCAGATCGCTGTTCAACTCCAGCGCCGTGGAGTTGGTGGTGTTCGGGAAGACCTCGGCCGTGTTCCGGAAGTTGATGTCGTCGGCGTCGCTGGCGAACTCGTCGATATTGTCCGAGTGGCTGTAGCTGTGCCGGGCCGAGAGCCGGTGGTTGTCGGTGATGTTCCAGTCGAACTTGACCAGCAGCTTGTTGTCATCCAGCGACGACGCCTTGTCGCCGAAGCTACCCGGGTCGTAGCCGACCTCGTCGATGAGCGCCTGCCGGAGCTCGTCCATCCGGC
Source organism: uncultured Gemmatimonadaceae bacterium (assembly GCA_964605205.1). Taxonomy (GTDB): domain Bacteria; phylum Gemmatimonadota; class Gemmatimonadetes; order Longimicrobiales; family RSA9; genus JAWVYT01. The sequence continues at coordinate 47,312 of CAZSBL010000003.1, read as the reverse complement.
CCAGCGAGCTGCCCTCGTAGACCGCGGAGTTGAACGGCGCGGGCGTCTCGCTCCGGAACAGCTCGCCGTTCACGAAGAAGAAGATCTTGTTCTCGACCATCGGGCCGCCGAGCCGGAAGCCGTAGCGCTGGGCCCCGAACTCGGGGAGCGGCTCGGCGTTCTCGCCGAGCCAGACGCTCTCGCCCGCCAGCGCCTCGTTCCGGAGCTGGTAATAGAAGGATCCCTCGAACCGGTTCGTGCCGCTCCGGGTGATGGCGTTGATGGCGCCGCCCGTGAAGCCGCTCTGGGTCACGTCGTACGGTGAGAGTGCGATCTGGATCTGCTCCACCGCGTCGAAGCTGATGGGCGACGCGCCGGTCTGGCCGCCGTTCGTGCCCTGGGCCGAGAGCCCGAACACGTCGTTGTTCACCACGCCGTCGATGTAGAGCGAGTTGTACTCGTTGTTCTGCCCGGCGATGGAGATAGCGGCGCCGTCGTCGTCCTCGTTGGCCACGAACGCCTGGGGCGTGAAGCGGGCCACGTCCACGATCTCGCGGTTGATGCTGGGTGACTGCCGCACCTCGCGCTCGGTCACCACCGTCTGCGTGCCCCCGGTCTCGCTGCCACCGGGGCGCCGGGTGGTCACCCGGACCGCGTCGAGCTCCACGGCCTGCGTCCGCAGCTGCAGATCCACGCGCCGGGCGTCGCCCAGAGCCAGCTCGATCCCATCGACCTCCCCCTGCGCGTAGCCGATGTGCGACACCGTCAGCACGTACGGCCCGCCGGGGCGCAGCCCCGTCACCACGTAGCGGCCATCGGCCTGGGTCAGCGCCTGCCGGCTCACGCCGGTGGCGGCGTTGCTGACGGTAACCTCCGCGTTGACGAGCCGCTCACCTCCGCTCCCCGTCACATGACCCACGATCGTGGCCGTGGTCACCGCCTGCGCCATGGCCCCGCTCGCCGTGATCAGGAGCGCTGCCATCGCGCCCGTGATCATCCGGACCGGGCCTCTCACCTTTCGAACGTGCCTCGAGTCCATTTGCTTCTGCCTCCGCGTATCGAGAAAGGTTCGGCGGTCGTGTCCCACCCCCGCCCGTCCACCGCAAGAAGGCCGGTCCGTTCCGCGAACCGGCCGCCTGCGTATGGATGAATGGCGGCCCACCATATTCGATCCGGCATCGATGGGTAACCAGGATGTACCGAGGCCGGCCGGGAGACTGCCCGGCCGGCCTCGGAATCGGGCCGCGTGGTCGCGCCCGACGGCGTCAGTGCCCGATGACCTGCACCGGCTCCGTCACGAAGTGGGTCCACCCGTCGCCGAAGACGCCGTTACGGCTGCCCCAGCAGTACAGCTCGTTGGCCGCGGTCACGCCACAACTGGTGTCACCGGCACCGCGAAGATCGACGAAATCGACGCTCGTGTTGATGAGTGTCGGCGCGGAGGCGTCGGACCACCCGCCGGTGCCCAGCTCGCCCTGGTCGTTGCCGCCCCAGCACACGCCGGTCCCATCGGTCTTGGTGCCGCAGGTGTGGTTGCCGCCCGGGTCGATGGCCGAGTAGAGGATCAGCCCGGCCCGGACCGGGGTATTCCGGTTGTTCTGGGTGCCGTCCCCGAGCTGGCCGCGGTGGTTGTCTCCCCAGCAGTAGCCTTCGGCGGTGGTGGTGATGCCGCACACGTGCTGGTGGCCCACCTGCAGCCGGGCGAAGTTCAGGCCACCCTGCACCAGGTTGGGGGACGTGTACGTTTGGCACCAGTCCCCGTCGCCCAGGACGCCCACGCAGT
>CAZSBL010000003.1:37920-45450 GCA_964605205.1 uncultured Gemmatimonadaceae bacterium | reverse complement strand
CCGTCCTCCGCGATGGCGACCCCGGTCGATACCTGAACGGGCGTCCGGTAGGATCCGGCCACGCCGTCACCGATAGCGCCATAGTTGCGCTCGCCCCAGCACCACGTCTCGCCGGTGGCGGTCATGCCGCAGGTGTGGTCCCAGCCCAGCGCCAGGTGCGCGAAGTCGACGCCGGTGTTCACGAGCTGGGGCGAGGAGAACTGCCCGTCGTCGCTGCCGGTTCCCAGCCGTCCATTGCTGTTCTGCCCCCAGCACACCGTCTGGCCGTCGGTCAGGATCCCGCACGTGTGGTCGCCGCCGGCCTCGATGTACTGGTAGGTCAGGGCGCCACTCACGGCGATCCCGGGCGAGCCCTGGCCGCCGCTCTGGTGGCCGAGCTGCCACTGGTCGTCGTTGCCCCAGCAGTAGCCGGCGCCGGTGTTGGTGACTGCGCAGGTATGGTAGCCGCCGGCCGAGAGCTGGACCCAGCTGTATCCGCCGCTCACCAGCGACGGCTCCCACCGGTCCGACCACGTGTCGTCCCCGATCTGGCCGTTGCCGCCCTGGCCCCAGCAGTACAGGTCGCCGGCCGGGGTTAGCCCGCAGACGTGTTCGCTCCCGGCGTCCAGGCGCTCGAACTGGTAGCCGCCGGCCACGGCGGTCGGGTAGGGGCGGTCCCAGTCCCCGCCGCCGTAGCCGATTTGCCCCTCGCCGTTGTAGCCCCAGCAGTAGGCGCTGCCGGAAAGGTCGAGGGCGCACGTGGTTCGGCCGGCCGCGACGATCTGCTTGAAGGTGTAGCCGCCGGTCACCGGCGTCGGGGACGAGCGGTTGTCGTACGTGTTGTCACCGAGCTGCCCGTGCCAGTTCCCGCCCCAGCAGTAGGCCTCGCCCTGGGGCGTGAGCCCGCACGCGTGGTCGCTGCCGGTGGTGACCACCGCGAAGGTGAACCCGCCGGAGACGGCCACGGGGCTCGCCGACGCCGTGTTGGTGCCGTCGCCGAGCTGCCCGCTGCCGTTGTTGCCCCAGCAGTACGCCTGGCCGGCACCGTTGAGATCACAGTTCCAGCCGTTCATCGACGCCGCCAGCGGCTGGTCCACCAGCCCCGGCAGCGCCACCTGCACGTCCGCCTGGCCGGTCAGGCCGCCGCTGGTGGCCGTGACGGTGGTGGAGCCCACGTCCACGCCGGTGACCAGCCCGGAGCCGTCCACCGTGGCGATGAGGGTGTCGGCCGAGGCCCAGATGAAGGTGGAGCCGGTGATGGCCACCCCGTTGGAGTCCTGCACCTCGGCGGTGAGCTGGCCGGTGCCGCCCATGTCGACGGTCAGGGTGGGTGGGTCGACCACCACCCCGGCCGGGACCTGGGCCACCACCGCCCAGGCGGTGTCGGCCACGCCGTCGGAGACGGCCACGATGGCCGCCGTTCCGTTGGCCGACGCGGTGACTTCACCGACGCTGTCGACCGTCGCGATGAGCGTGTCCGAGCTCTGCCACGTGACGTGCGGGTCCACGATGAGGTTGCTGTTCTCGTCGTAGACGTCGATGGCCACGGGGCTCGTGTACCCGATGGCGTTGAGCCGCACCGTGTCAGGCGAGACGACGACGGAGTCCGCCACCTGCGCCACCGTTACCTCCGCCGTGCCGGTCACGGATCCGGCGGTGGCGGACAGCGTGGTGGTGCCCGGCCCGGCGGCGATCACCGTGACCAGCGTGGTGGTGTCCAGCGTCGCCACCAGCGTGTCGGCGATGCTCCACACCGGCGTGACGCCCGTGACCACTATGCTGCCCAGCGCGTCGTACAGCTCGGCGATGGCCTCCTGGCTGTCTCCGATGGCCACGAAGGTCATCTGTTCGGGGCTCACGGCGATGGAGTCCACCCGCTGCGCCACCGTCACCACCGCGCTGTCGGTGCCGGCGCCACCCGTGGCCCGGACCACCGTCTCCCCGTTGGCCACGGCCGTGACCAGACCGACCGAGTCCACAATGGCGATGAGTGTGTCGGCGCTCTCCCACGCCAGGTCGGGACCCGCCACCGGGAAGCCGTTGGCGTCCACGGCGGAGCCAGCCAGGCGCGTGGTGTCACCGAGCGCATCGACGGTCGCGCTGTCGGGCGTCACGTCCACGCCCACCACCACCTGCTCCACGGTGGCCTTGACGGTGGCGCTGACGCCATCGGCCTCGACCGTCACGGTGGCCGTGCCGTTCCCCACCGACGTGATCACGCCGGTGTCGGCGGTCACGACCAGCGTGTCGGAACTGGTCCAGCTCGGCTCCGGATCGGCGATGGGCGCACCGCCGGGGTCCCACGCGCCCACCGTGAGGACCGCCGCAGCGCCCAGCGCGTCGAACCCCACGCTGTCGGGCGACACCGCCATCGAGTCCACCCGCTGGTCCACCGTGACGTCGGCGCTGCCGGTCACGGTGCCGTCGGTGGCGGTGATCCGGGTGGTGCCCGGAGCCACTCCCGTGACCACGCCCGAGCCGTCCACGGTGGCCACGAGCGTGTCATCGCTCGCCCACGCCAACGTCGCCGGGGCCACCGTGAATCCGTTGGCGTCCTGCGGGTCCGCCGCGAGCTGGACGGTGCCGCCCAGCGCCTCGATTGTGTCCGCCGCCGGGGAGACGACGACGGTGTCCACCACCTGGCTCACCGTTAGGTCCAGGGTGCCGGACACGTCCTCGGCCGTGGCGGTGACCTGCGTGGTCCCGTCGCCGGTGGCGGTCATCAACCCCGCCTCGTCCACGGTCACCACCAGCGTATCCGCGCTCGCCCATGAGATGACCACGTCGGTCCGCTCGTAGCCCGTGGCGTCGAACGCACTCGCCTCCGCGCTGGCCGTATCACCGAAGGCCGTGAAGGTCAGCGACGACGGCGTCACCGCCACCGAGTCTACCGGCAGCAGCACGGAGATCATGGCGCTGTCCGACACCGTGCCGACCGAGGCAACCACCGCCACGGTGCCCGCTCCGCGGGCCGAGACTAGGCCGGAATCGTCGACCGTGTCGATCAGCTCATCCCGGCTGGTCCACCCGACCGAGGCATCGACGGCCATCCCGTTCCGGTCCTGGGGCACGGCGCTCAGCTGCGCCGTCTCATCCACGGCGTACAGCGTGTCGGCGGGCGGGTCCACCCACACCGCGGTGACCGTCTGCGCCACCGTCACCGTGTGCCAGCAGGTGTCCTCCGGCGTGGCCGCCCGGATGTCGACCGACCCCTCGCCGACGGTGACGCCGGCGCCCGTGAGAGAGTCGACCTCGATCACCGACGGGTCGGTGCTGTGGAACCGGACGTCATCCGGATGATACGGCTCGTCCGCGCCGTCGTAGGCGAAGAACGTGACCGGCTCGTTCAGCGCGTCCACCGATCCCGGACCGCCCAGCCACGCCAGCCGCTGGCGGACCGACACCATCACCGAGTCCCTGTGGAAGTCGGACTCGGCGTAGACCGCCACGGGGCCGCCGTTCGTCCGGGCGGTGATCTCCCCGTTGCCATCCACCGTCACCACACCGTCGTCCGCGCTGGACCACGTCACTGTGAGCGGCCACTCGGAGTGGGTGTCGCCCCGGGCGTCCCGGGCCACCACGTCCAGCTGCGCGGTCTCGCCGATGGCCGCGAGCCGGATCGGCGATCCACTGGTGATCGACACCAGCGCCCACGCGCGGACGATCACGCTGTCGGGGCTCGCCGTGTACCGCTCGTCGTCGAGGGCGGCCACCAGCTTCAGGTCCTGCACCGGCGACGGGACGTCGAGCCGCCCGTCCGCGTCCACGTACCCCGACGGGGCCCACGTCAGCTCGGGGTTCTGCAGCTCGCCGCGGTGCGAGCCGCCCACGGCGATAGTGACCGAAACATCGAGCACGGTGTCCGCGCCCGCCGGCAGACGGACCGTATCCTCCGCGATCTCCACCGAGAACGTCGGATCCACCCCTACGTCGGTGGTGGCCTCGAATTCCTCGCACGCGGCCAGGCCGAGACCGAGCGCGGCGCCCAGCGTCAGGAGTCCGAGGGTGCGGCCGGAGCCGGAGTTGCGGGTCGGATCGGGGTACGTCGCGTCGCGAGTCATACTGCATCCCCCTGTCGACGGTGCGGATTCCATGTATTGCCTCTTCGACATTGCGGGTGGGTCGTGGGCTCCGGAGGCATCGTTGACCGCGTTTACCGCGGAGACATGGAGGCGCGGAGCACCCGCGGAGAACTTCTTTTGAGTTGGATCCGGGCAGGGCAGGCTGGGCGGCGGAAGACGCAAGCTCTGCGTTGGCATCACGGAGGCCGGGTTCGGTTTCACCCACATGAGCTGCCGGGGGCTCTCTCCGCCTGGAAAGGTGGCCTCGCCGGAATGCTGTCCCGCCGCCGGCCGCGCTGCCTCACCGCGACAAAAAGAAAAAACTCCACGTATGCTCCGCGTCTTCGCGGTTGACCGGGCGCCCGCCCCGCCCAAGCCCCCGGATCCCGACCCTGGCTTCGTTTCACCCACTCCAGATGTCGAAGACCCCATATATTTAACGTGATGCAATGAATCCGGCAAAGGGATTCCGTGCGATTCCGTGGGGGCCAGGGCGGGTCCTGGCGACCCGGGGCCAGACTTTGCCGTGCCCTCCCGGCACTCCCGGTGGCCGGCGCGGGCTGGCATCCGGCCGTCCGAGGTTTAGCTTGGACCCATGGATCCGCGACAGCTGAGCATCCGGCCGCTGCTGGCCTATTACCTGGGCGGCACCCCGCTCTTTCTCCTCTTGGACGCGGCGTGGGAGCTGAGCGTGCGGGCCAGCTTCCTCGATACGCTCGAGGCGAGGGTGGCGTACTACGCCTTCTGCCTGCTCTGTGGCTGGCTGGCATGGAAGTTCCCGCGCAGGGCATCGTGGATCGGGCTCGGCGAGAGCGCGCTCAACATCGTGCTGCTGGTGGTGAGCTTCATGGTGCCGATCCTGACACTCGGCGCCGAGGTCGCGGCGGACCCCTTCGCGCCCATTGAGGCGCCGGTGACCACCGCGGGGATCGTGAACTTCGCCATCGCCGCCGGCGTGGCGTGGTGGAGCTTCGAGCGCAGGCAGGGACTGTCGTAGTGAGCCGGGAGCCGGAGTGAGCAGCGAGGCGGGAAAGACGCCCGGCGCGGGGGATACGCCCGAGGTCGCGTCCGGGAAGCGGGGGAAGCTCGAGCGCACGCTCGGGTTGAAAGAGGCGCTCACCATCGGGCTCGGCACCATGGTCGGGGCCGGGATCTTCGTCTTCCCGGGGCTCGCCGTGGCGGAGGCCGGGCCGGCCGCGGCGCTCTCGTTCGTCATCGGCGCCGGGATCGCGCTCCTGGTGGCGCTCCCCACCTCGGAGCTGGCCACCGCCATGCCCCGGAGCGGCGGTGGGTACTACTTCGTTTCCCGCTCCCTCGGCACGCTGGCCGGCTCGCTGGTGGGGATCGGCCAGTGGCTCGGGCTGATCTTCGCCTCCGCCTTCTACCTGGCCGGGTTCGGCCATTACCTGGTGGACGTGCTCGGACGGCTCGGGCTGCCTGCCGTCCCGGCCCCGGCGGTCGGTTTCGCCACCGCTGTGGCGCTCACCGCCGTGGGGATCGTGGGGACCCGCACCAGTGGCCGCCTCCAGTACTGGATCGTAGCCGTTCTCGCGACCATCCTCGCCGGCTTCCTCGGCTGGGGGGCGGCCAGCGCCACCGGACTGATCGGGCGGCCCGCGGGGATCGGCCCGTTCGCCCCGAACGGCGCGCTCCCGGTCTTCACCGCGGCCGCCCTCGTCTTCACCTCGTACCTCGGCTTCGCCCAGATCGCGAACGTGGCCGGCGAAGTGAAGGATCCGGGTCGCACGTTGCCCCGGGCCATGGTGGGGAGCGTGCTCATCGTGGGGGCGCTCTACGTCATCACGATCCTGGTCTCCACCGCCATCCTGGGAACGGAGGCGATGGCGGAGGCCGGGGAGACCGCCCTCACCACCGTGGGCCAGACGGTCCTGGGCGCGTTCGGTGCGCTCGTGATCGGCGCGGCCGGGCTCCTGGCCACGCTCTCCAGCGCCAACGCTTCGATCCTCAGCTCCTCGAGGGCCGTCTTCGCCCTGAGCCGCGACAGCGTGGTCCCCGTTGGAGCCAGCCGTGTCAGCCGCCGCTTCCGGACCCCACACGTGGCCATCATCCTCACCGGCACGCCCGTGGCTTTCCTCGTGCTCCTCGGCCGCATCGAGATCCTCGCCGAGCTGGCTTCGAGCCTCCACCTCTTCATGTACGGACTCATGTGCCTCTCGGCCGTGGTCATGCGACGCCGGGCCTCCCTCTGGTACCGACCCACCTTCCACGCCCCCGGCGGCCCCTGGCTCCCGGTGCTGGGCGCGCTCCTCTGCTTCGCCCTCCTGGCGTTCATGAACCCGCTGGCGCTGGTGTACAGCGGCCTCGTCCTCGGGGTCGCGGCCCTCTGGTACCTGGCCTACGCCCGCGACGTGAAGGTCCTCGGCCTCGAGGAGCTGGCGCCCGCGCCCGAGCTGGCCCACGCGTCGCTGCTCCTCCAGGTGGAGGTGCCCGACCCGCCCGGCACCCCCGATCAGCTCATCCGCGCCCTCTCGCCCGAGCCCGTGGTCCTCCTGGGCTGGACCCAGGTCCCCGAGCAGTCCGACGCGGAGCAGGTCCAGGACGAGATCGGTGACGACGCCGAGGCCGACCTCGAGCGCCTCGCCGACAACCTTCGCGCCCTCGGCATGAACGTCGAGATCGACCTCGTCTTCACCGGCGATCGCGTCCAGACCATCGATCGCGTGGCGGGAGAGCGCGACCCCCGGGCCGTCCTCTCCCTCCGACCCGCCAAGACCGTCGGCCACATCCTCGTGGCCCTCAAGAACGCCGAGCAGGCCGACGAGGCCGCCGGCTACGCCGCCCGCGTGGCCGGCGCCACCGGCGCCCGCGTCACCGTCATGCACCCGCCCGACGCCGACGAATCCCTCGAGACCATCCTGCGCGCCCGCTTCCAACGCGCCGGCGTCGATCCCGAGCTGACCGCCCTCGCCCCCGCCGACGGCGGAGAGCAGGCCGTGGCCCGGAAGATCCAGGACGCCGCCGAAAACGCCGACCTCATCATCCTCGGCGAGGCCCGCCCCGAAGAGGGAGAGGAGGTGTTCGGCGGGGTGAACAAGGTGGTGGCCCGGGAGGCCGACGTTCCGGTGCTGATCGTCCGCGTCCGCAGGGAACGGACCGAGGAGAGCTGACGACGCCTGGCGGCGACTGGCGGACCGACGTGGCGGACCCTGGCGGACGACGTACCAGTGACCCTGGCGGACGACGTACCAGTCGCCAGTTCCGTCCCATCCGGTATGGTGGATGTCCCGATCAGTTATCGATCCGACGCACATTGGCCGGCAAAAGGGGGCATCAGGCCCTTGGACCGCAGGGAAGACTGTTGACTGGTACGTCGTCCGCTCGTCGCCAGTTTCGCCCTTTCTTCGGTCCTGCCCGATTGACATATCAACATCCATTGATACCTTGCGGCCACATGTCCACGACCACCGATGACTCCCGTGCTGATCCAGCCGCGCATCCGGACCCGGAGGCCGGCGCACCGGAGGCCGGC
>CAZSBL010000003.1:0-37820 GCA_964605205.1 uncultured Gemmatimonadaceae bacterium | reverse complement strand
CCGGAGGCCGGCGCACCGGAGGCCGGCATACCGGAGGCCGGCGTGATGGTGCACCCACCCCCGGTCCGCGCGGCGAGGCGGCCGTGAGCGAGACGATCCGGTCGGCGCGTCCCGGGGACCTCGACGGCGTGCTGGCGCTGCTGGCCGAAGTGGACCTCCCCACCGTGGAGGTGGCGGAGTGGCTGTCCCGGTTTTTGGTAGCCGAGGCCGATGGCCGGATCATCGGCGTGGCCGGGCTCGAGGTCCACGGCTCCGACGGAGTGCTCCGGTCGCTGGCGGTGGACCCGGCCCACCAGGGCGGGGGGCTGGGAGGGCGGCTGGCCGCCACGGCCATAGCGTCGGCCCGGCGGGCGGGGCTCCGGCGGCTCTACCTGCTCACCGAGACCGCCGAGGAGTACTTCCCGCGCCACGGCTTCCGGCGGATCCCCCGGGACGAGGCATCCGACGCCGTGCGGGCGTCCGTGGAGTTCCGTGAGGCGTGCCCCGCCTCGGCGGTGGCCATGGTCCTGGAGCTGGCGGAGACCCCGCGGGATTGATTCTCATCTTCACCGCGGGTACCTTCCGGACCGGAACCCCTCAGATATTCTGTGTACCCGTACCGTGAATCCATGGCCGCTGCCATAGCCGTTGCGTACCCGCCGATCATCCAGGGCGGGATGGGCGTCGCCGTGTCCGACTGGGTCCTTGCCCGTGCCGTCTCGCTGCGGGACCAGCTCGGGGTGGTCTCGGGGACCGGGATCGACAATGTGTTCGCCCGCCGGCTCCAGGACGGTGACGCGGGCGGGCACCTGCGTCGGGCCATGGAGGCGTTCCCGTTCCCGGACGCGGTGGAGGAGGCGCTGGAGAAGTATTTCCGGCCGGAAGGGAAGGCCGAAGACGAGCCGTATCGTGGCGTGCCCATGTACCGCCAGGTCATCGACCGGGCCCGGGAGCGGTTCACGATGCTGGCCACCTTCTGCGAGGTCCACCTGGCGAAGGAGGGGCACGACGGGCTGGTGGGGATGAACCTGCTGACCAAGGTCCAGATGCCGAACCTGCCCACCCTCTACGGCGCCATGCTGGCCGGGGTGGACTACGTGCTCATGGGCGCCGGGATCCCGAAGGACATCCCGGGCGCGCTGGACGCCATGGCCGCCGGGGAGCCGGCGTCGCTGAAGCTGGAGGTGGAGGGCGCCGACCGGGACGAGACGCACGAGCTGACGCTGGACCCGGCGGACCACCCGGCGCCGGAGGCGCTGAAGCGGCCGAAGTTCCTGGCCATCGTCTCGTCGCACACGCTGGCCATGATGCTGGCCCGAAAGGCCAGCGGCCGGGTGGACGGATTCGTGGTCGAGATGCCGGTGGCCGGCGGGCACAACGCGCCGCCCCGTGGCGGCGGAACGCGGAACGAGCGGGGCGAGCCGGTCTACGGGGAGCGTGACGAGGTGGATCTGGAGAAGGTCCGGGAGCTCGGCCGGCCGTTCTGGCTCGCCGGCGGGCACGGCAGCCCCGAGGGGCTCGCGGCGGCCCGGGAGGCCGGCGCCGAGGGGGTCCAGGTCGGGACGCTGTTCGCCTACTCGAACGAGTCCGGGTTCCGGGAAGACCTGAAGCGGGACATCCGGCGGGACGCGAAGAACGGTGACCTGGACGTGCGCACGGATCCCATCGCGTCGCCTACGGGGTTCCCGTTCAAGGTGGTGCGGAAGGCGAACACGGTCTCCGAGCTGCCGGTCTACCAGGAGCGGCAGCGGGTCTGCGATCTCGGCTACCTGCGCACGGCGTACAAGCGCGACGATGGCCGCCTGGCCTACCGGTGCCCCGCGGAGCCCGTCTCGACCTTCGTGAAGAAGGACGGAAACGTGACGGAGACAGAGGGGCGCAAGTGCCTCTGCAACGCCCTCTTCGCCGCCATCGGCCAGGGGCAGTACCGCAAGGACGGCCGTACGGAGCTGCCGCTGATCACCAGCGGAGACCACATCCACGCCATCGCCAACCTGGCGGGCGACGATGGCGCCGGGTACTCGGCGGGCGACGTCATCGACTACCTGCTGGGTGTGGGGCGACGGGATGGTGCGGGCGGCTCGTCGAACGGCCGCCAGGAGGCCACGGGGCCCGGGGCGACGGGCCGGGGAGCGGCGGGCCCGGGGGCGGAAGAAGTCGGCTCCAGCGCCCGATCAGACTCCCAGGGAGCGCCGGTCTCCTAGCCGGTTCCGCCGCGACGGCGTTTCCTCTAGCTTCCGGGGCGTCAGGCCACCGGCACCCCAGCGTCGGAGCACCATGAATCGGTTCGTACCCTGCATCCTGGCCGCGGCCCTGGCCGTGCCCGTGGGCGCCGTGGCCCAGACCGACCTGTCCGATGTCGAGCTCCGGGTCATCCCCCGGGCCGGGGTCATGACCCCCGCCGGCTGGTTCTACGTTCAGTACACGGGTTTCTTCGTCGACCCGATGGAGTGGACCGAAGCGTCGATCCTGCGGGCGCCGCTGGTGGGTCTCGCCGCCGAGCTCGAGCTGCCCGGCACCGGCGTCTGGATCCGGGGCGAGGCGCTGCGCTCCATCGACGCCATCACCGCCATGACCCACTCCGTTCGCCGGGCGGCCAGCGGGTTCGACCCGCCGCGGATCGAGAAGACGTCGTACCGGGTGGCCACGTCCGTCACCACCGCCACCCTCGATATCGCCCTGCCCACCCGGCTCCGCGTCGGGCCGGTGCAGCCGTACGTGACCGGCGGGCTCGGTGGGAAATGGTACGGCTTCGACACCGACCCGTTCCAGACGCTGGACGTGAACCTGATCCTGCCCCAGTCCGGATTCGTGGGCGTGCTCAACGTGGGGGGCGGCGCAGTCATCGAGCTCCCGTGGCTCACTGTGGACCTCCAGGTCCGCGACGCCATCAGCGAGTACTGGGACCGCCAACAGCATGACGTGATGTTCCTCGCCGGCGCTGCGTGGCAGATCTTCTGAGGCCCCTCCGCGGCCATGGACAACCGTTCGACCCCGGAGGCAAAGCCGCGCTTGTAGGGGATTCTCCCACTCGGAGTGTCAAGTAATGCAGGGTGGCATCTCAGGACGGGGGGGGCTTATTTTTGTCCTGTCCCTGATCCAGGGCGTGTGCACTTTCCGCCGCATGGCGACGGAAGGGGGTCAGTGCTGCCTTCGGTCAGTTGAACGCTCAGGAGGACGTGCGGGATTGGGCCACGACGGACAGGGAAAGCTGGAAGTATACTTCTTCGCAACCACCCGTATTGGGAGGCGAAACCATCATGAGAAGAAAGCTACCCCTACTGTTCGGGGCCGTGTTCCTCGCATTCGCCGCAGGCGCATGTGAGGGGCCGCAGGGTCCGGAGGGGCCGATGGGACCCGAGGGTCCTGAAGGTCCGGAGGGTCCGGAAGGTCCCGCAGGCCCGCAGGGTCCTGCGGGCGAGAGCGCCGCGAACATCTGCTCGGACTGCCATAGCTCCGACGCTACGATCGTGGCCATCGAGGTGCAGTACGACGCATCGAAGCACGCGGAAGCCGGGACGCTCGAACGGGACTACAACCCGTGCAACGCGTGCCACACGCACCAGGGCTTCGTCGCGAACTTCATCGACGGCACCACCATTGACAACGTGGCGCAGCCGGCTCCGGTGAACTGCCGGACCTGCCACGAGATCCACACCGACTACGAGGCGGCGGACTACGCGCTGACGTCGACCGACCCGGTTTCGCTCATGGCGGGCGGGACGTTCGACATCGCCGCGCTGGACGCTGACGCCGGAGTGGGTGCGAACCTGTGCGCGAACTGCCACCAGGCCCGTGACGACGGACTCGACCTGTCCGGCGCCACGACCACCATCGGCAGCTTCCGGGCGGGCTACCATCACGGCACGCAGGCCAACATCCTGTCGGGCCAGACGGCCGAGGATCTGACGGGCTTCGCGATGCCGACGAGCGGCGCGTTCGGGAGCCATGTGCAGTTCGGCTGTAACGGCTGCCACATGCAGGAGCCGGTCGGGGCCTCCGCCGGCGGTCACACGTTCAACATCCTGGACGGCGGGGACATCCTGGTGCCTGGCGACGGCAGCTGTGAGCCGTGCCACTCCGGCGACGATCCGTTCGCCGGCCAGAGCACGCAGGCCGATGTCGAGGCGCTGCTGAACACGGCGGCCGACCTGCTGCGGGCTGAGGGCGTGATGCAGGCGGCCCCGAGCACGTACGCCGTGGAAGGCGACCACGACACGGACCTGGTGAAGGCCTTCCTCAACTTCAAGCTGGTCGAGGAAGACTACAGCCTGGGCGTGCACAACCCGACGTACGTCAGGGGCGTGCTGAACGCCACGATCGACTACCTGAACTCGCTGTAGGCTCGATCTGATCGAGTAGAGGAACGGTAGAAAGCGGTATCGTGTGGAGCGTCGTACTCCTTCGGGGGTGCGGCGCTCCCGCGTTTGCAGTGCAAACGGCCGGCGCTGTACCTTGCCGGGCATCCAGCCGGTAGGCGCGGATAGGGGACGGACTCGAGGAAGAGCAGGGACGAGGATGGGAATGTTGACCAGGAAGCTGCCCGCGTTGGCGGGGCTCGTACTGCTGGCGCTGGCCGGTGCCGCGTGTGAAGGGCCACAGGGTCCGCAAGGCCCGGTCGGGCCCGTCGGGCCGGAAGGGCCGCGGGGGCCGGAGGGGCCGCAGGGGCCGCAGGGACGGCAGGGCGGACCGTACTGCTCGGACTGTCACGCGGAGAGCGCGACCATCGTGGCGCTCGAGCGCCAGTACGACGCGTCCCGGCACGGCACCTACACGTCGTTCGAGCGGGACACGAACCCGTGCAACGCGTGCCACACCGACCAGGGCTTCCGCGCCAAGCTGTCGGGGGAGACGGTGGCGGACGTGGCGCACCCGGCCCGGGTCAACTGCCGGACCTGTCACCAGATCCACACGGAGTACGACAGCACCGACTATGCCCTGTCCACCACCGCCCCGGTGGAGCTGATGCTGGACGGCAGCACGCTCGACATCGGGGTCGGAAACCTGTGCGTCGAGTGCCATCAGGCCCGGGTCCCCAGCGTGGTCCCGACGGTCGGCGCGGGCGGCCAGAGCACGATCCCGAGCCGGTACGGCACGCACCACGCCCCTCAGGCCACGGTCTTCGCTGCGGGCGCCGGGCTCCCGGTCTTCGAGGGAGCCGAGCCGGTCCCCACCGAGCCCTTCCTCGATCACGTGACCTTCGCCGGCACCGAGGCCCGGTCGTGTGTGGGCTGCCACATGCAGGAGCCGTTCGGCGTCCAGGCCGGCGGCCATACCTGGGGGATGACGTACGCCTATCAGGGCGGCACGGAGCTCCTGAACGACGGCACCTGCGACGCGTGCCACGTCAGTGCCACCGGCGAGTGGGAGCAGGCGGTGGCCGAGGTGCAGCCGCTGCTGGACGATCTGGCCGCGTGCCTCGAGGCCGAGGGCGTGATGGACGCGAGCGGCTCCCCGAACGCCGGCGCTACGGCCGACAACGATCTGCTGGCGGCGTTCCTGATCTGGCAGACCATCACCGAGGACGGCAGCTACGGCGCCCATCACCCGACGTGGGTGCCCGCCATCCTGAAGAACGCGAACACCTACCTGGACGCGAGCTACCCGGCGAGCTGCGCGCCATAGAGGAACGCCGGGATGGAGCCGGCCGACGGCCTCACGGGCTCCAGGAGAGGGCCACTCCGATCCGGCCGCCGTCGCGGTCCCTGAACTGCCCCAGCGGGCTCGGCCCGACGTACCCCTGGACCGCGAGGCGGACCGGTCGCCCGTGCGCCTCGGGCAGCCAGATCCCGGTCTGTGCCGTATAGCGGGGGCGCCAGTCGGTCCCTTCCTCGGCGTGGACGTCCAGGGTGAGGAAGGGACGCCAGAGGGCGCCTCGCGCCGGGTCGACCTCCACCCCGGCCCGCGCCTCCCATAGCGGCCGCTCTTCCGGGTGCGAGTTCACCGACCAGAAGACGAGCCCGTAGACCGCCAGCCCGAGCCGCTCGGCCACCGCGGCGCCGGGCCGTACGTACGCCGTCACGTCGGCGCCATCCCGGGAGAAGTTCACGCTGCTGGGCCCGAACCGGCGCTGGTACTCGTCGCCCAGGTGGCTGCTGGTGTGGTAGTAGCGGAGCCGGAGCCAGTGTTCGTTCCGGTGCCAGACCAGCGGTACGGCGAAGACCCAGTCGGTGTTCACCAGCTCCCGGGTCACCACCTGGAAGGAGAAGCGGGCGAAGGCGGCGCCCTCGAGCCCCACCACCAGCGCGTCGTCGGGTCCGGATCCGGCGAGCCGCGCCAGCGCCACCGCCCCGGAGATCGCCACCTCGCCGGCTACGCCGGGGCCGAACGCCGTGGGGTTCTCCCAGTCGTAGATCAGCTGAGCGGTGGTGACCGGATCCCGGGGGCCGGTTGTCAGGGTGGGGAGCAGCGCCCGCTCAGGGAAGAGCCAGTCGGGGGCGGTACCCCCGGTCGGTGCCTGTGCCGGTGCGCCGGCCACAGCCGTGAATAGCAGTGCGACCGCGCAGGCCCAGGTCCGTATGGAGGAATCCGTCCGCATGCCGCCTCACGCTCCGGGACAGAGTCATTGCCTCCGGAACGTCTGCGCTCCCGGCACCGCTGTCAAAATAGATGGGGCCCCGGCTGCCGGCGCAGCCGGCCAGATACGAGCGTCAGCGAGCCTGTTGGAGGCGAAGCCGAGCCCCGCCCGTCAGGGCGCGTACCCCATGACGAACCACGCCTGCCACTCGTCCCGCGACGGGCCGGTCAGGACCCGGGCCAGGCCCGCCCGGACGTGAGTAGCAGGGAGCCGGAGGTATGGGATCCCGGCCACGTCGTCCTCCATCTCGATGCCGGCGATCCGGGTCCAGCCCCGGTCGTCGCCTTCCACGTCACCGGCCCAGAAGAAGGCGGTGACGGGGAGCAGGCCGTAGAGCTCGCCCCGGACGGTCCGCACGTCGCTGCCCCGGAGCGCGCCGGTGGCCAGCGCGGGCATAGCTACGCGCTGCGACGTCAGCGCCGGGTCGAAGAGGAGGGGCGAGGCGCCGCCCACGGCGAACGTTTCCATGGACGCCACCGGCGCGTCGGTGGCGCCCCAGGTGCCGCGGACGCCGAGGCCGATTCCGGACCCGTAGGCCGGGGCGAAGGCCAGCCCCCCATCCACGCGCCACCGGGTCCAGGCCAGCGACCCGGACCGGCCCACGGCGCCGTGGAGGTCGAGCCACTGGCTGGTCCGAAGGGTTCCGGGCCGCTGCTCGAGGCGGATCCCGTACTCGCCGAAGCCCACGGTCCGCTCCCCGTCGCTCCCGCCTTCGGTGGCCCGGGCCACCCGCCCCCACGACCCGCCGGCCCGCAGCATCTGCCGGGTGCCGAGGCCGAGGAAGTGGAGCTCGAGGGCGCCGAGCCCGCCCCGGTACGGGTCGTCGGCCCCGGGGATCGGGCCGGAGGCCGAGCCGTCGGCCGGCGGCGTGAAGGTGGCCATGGTGTTGCGGACCCAGAAGCCTTCCAGCAGCAGCCACGGCCGGGCACCGCGGTAGCGCAGCCTTAGCGCGCCGCCCACCGGGCCGTTGTCCGGGGCGTACGCCCCCTGGAGCTGCCACGAAAGCCGGCCGATGGGGTCGGTGCCGCCCATGGCCAGCCCGCCGCCCAGGCCGTCCTCCGTCAGGTGGCCCATGGGCAGCAGGATGCGGAACCGGGGGCCGAGCCCGTAGCCCCGGGCCTGATCGAGGGTCCCGGCCGGGAGCGTCTCGCCCGGCTCGAGCGGCACGGTGGCGGCGGGGTAGGCGTCGGGGCCGGTCCGGACCACGGGCGAGGCCACCTCGCTGTCGAGGGCGACGCGGCGCAGGTCCCAGCCCCGGGAGTGGAGCGCCAGGAAGAAGGCCGCGCTGTCGCCAACCGGGGCTGGCGCCACGGCGGCCCCCACCATCCGGGTCACCGGCGAGACTTCACCGGTCCGGGGGTCCAGGATCTCGAGGTCGTGCACGCCGCCCAGGGTGCTGGTCAGCACCAGCCGCCCGTCCGGGAGGAACTCGGCATCGTACCGGGCGGCGCCGTCTTCGGGGCCGAGGAAGCGCTCGTCGGAGCCGTCGGCGTCCATGGCCATGAGCCGCCACTCGCCGTCCACCTGCACGGACGCCACCAGGGTCGACCCATCGGGCGAGACCCGCGGGTGGTAGTACGGCCGGAGGGTGGTCCCCTCGGCGAGGGTCGTGACCTCGCCGTCGTCGAGCTCGATCCGGACGATGTCGCAGATCCCGCCCAGGCAGCGGAGTCCTGCGGCCCACGTCCCGTCCGGCGACGGGGCGGCCTCCCGGATCGCGGCGCCCCGGGTGATCCGGCGGACCTCGCCGTCCTCCCAGCGCCAGATGAAGAGGTCGGGCCGGACGAGCCCGTTGGAGACCACGTCGTTCCGGACCACCAGGAGCCCCTCACCGCCGGGCAGCCACGCCGGGGAGTGGTACGCCTGGCCGACGGCGGCGCGGAGGGTGGCCTCCGCCCGCTGCGGTCGAGGTCGTCGCTGCACCGGCTCCACGTCCTCCGGGTCCTTCTCGAAGATCGCCTCGTACGCCTCCCGCTGCTTCGTGGTCAGCGTGTCGGGTGTGGTGGAGATGACCACCAGCCGCGGCGGCTCGTCCTCACCGGTCCGCACCACCGCCAGCCACTCGCCATCGGGCGACACCGCCGGGTCGCCGGTGCTCCAGCTGTAGCGCTGGAAGAGCTCCCCGGCCACCTCGCCGCCGGCGGCGTCCACCGCGTCACGCACCGCCAGCGCCCCCTCCGTGACGTCCACGGTGAAGAGGCCGTACAGCTCGTCGGGCGGCGCGCCGAAGACGCCGCGGAACGCCGCCGGGAAGCTGCGCTCCTCGATGGCCGTGAGGCGGCGCCAGAGGTTCGGCAGCACCGCCTCGTCGCCTTCCTCCCGCGCCACGAGCCACTCGATGAACGCCGAGCCCACCAGGTACGCCATGGAGCCGCCCCAGTACCCGTCGGCGTTGCTGACCTCGCCGTACGCGGGCAGCTGGCCCTCCAGCGCCCATTTGCGCAGCACCGCGGGTCGCCATACGCCGTGGGGCCGGCCGCTCCCGGTGAGCCGGCCCTCGATGTACGTCGCGTAGCCTTCCGTGACCCACCGGGGCGTGACCCGCATGAGGTTGGTCACCGGGATCGGGATGGCCGAGGTGATGAGCCGGACCCGCGGGTTCCGCGACGGTCGGGTCAGGTGGGCCGCGTGGGCGAACTCGTGGACCGCCAGGATCTCGCCCCACCCGCGATTCTCGCCGATCATCGACCGGGGGTTCGGCGGCGTGGGCCAGACGTACAGGAGCGGCCCCGGGTTCATGGACCCGTTGGAGATGTTGCCCGGGTCATCGACGACGACGGTGACCCGGGCTTCCGGCGCGTACCCCACCATGCCGGCCACCGCGCCGTGCACGGCCTCCATCCGCTCCGCCATCTCCAGCGCCCACGTCTCCAGGCCGTCCGGGTAGAGGAACTCGAAATGCTCCGTCTCGACCCGGTTCCACGGCCCGGGTGAGAAGCCTGCGGACTGGGCGGCGGCCGGTGTCGCCGAAAGTGCCATGGCGAGCAGCGCGGCCAGGAGCACGAAGGCCGGCAGGGCCCGGATCGGCCGGCTCGGGCGGATCGACCGGATCGGTCGGATCGACGGGATCAGCGCGATCACCGGGATCACCGGGATCACCGGGATCACCGGGATCGGAACGTGGAAGCGGGTGCGCATCGGCGTGCCTCGGACTGGGTTCGACGGACCGGCGCAACATGCCGCCGCCGGCCCGTCCGAACAAGGACGAGCGCCCGGGTGGCGCACGGGCGTGCCGGGTGTTGTGCCGCGTCGGTCGGGAGCGTACATCCAGGAGGGGGTCGTCATCCAGCGAGAGGACGCCATGACGGAGATCGGGACGCCGCCCGGCGAGGGGCCGGCCGAAGAGCTTCCAGCCGAAGAATTGTCGCCCGAAGAGGTGTCGCCCGGAGAGGTGTCGCCCGGAGAGGTGTCGGCCGGGGAGGTGTCGGCCGGGGAGGCATCGGCCGAGCTCGCAGCCGGGGGGCGGGCGCTGCGCCGCGAGCTCCGGTCCCGGCTGGTGGTCGGCGAGCTCGACGCCATCGTGGACCAGACCGGGTCGAACCATCAGGTGCTCGGCGCCCTCATCACCCTCACCTACGACGGCGATCCGGGCGTGGCGTGGCGCGCCGTCCACGCCCTGGGGCGGGCCGCCGAGCGTGTGGCCCGGGACGCCCCCGACCTGGTCCGCCGCTACCTCCGCCGGCTCTTCTGGCTGATCACCGAGGAGTCGGGCGGGATCTGCTGGTTCGCGCCCCAGGCCATGGCCGAGGTGGCACGCACCCACGAGAGCTTCACCGACTTCGTGCCCATCACCATGAACCTCCTGGGCGAGATGGCCGAGGAGGACCTCCAGCACTTCCGGCCGGGGATCCTCTGGGCCATCGGCCGGCTCGGGCCGCTGGCCGCGCCCCACATGGACGATGTCCGGGCCGACGTCGGGGCGGCCCTCGACCACCCCGACGCCACCGTCCGCGGGCTGGCCGCGTGGGCGCTGGGCGAGACGGGCCGGGGCGACGTGGTGTCCGACCACCCGGCCGTCCTCGAAGATCCCGCGCCGGTGACGTTCTTCGTGGACGGCGAGCGGGTCGAGACCACGGTGGCGAGGCTGGCGAGGGAGGCGGTGGAGAGCGCCGGGTAGTCAGGCGCCGTCGTCCGTCGGGCCCGCCTCGTCGCCCGATCCGCTCCCGTCGTCGGGCTGCGGCCCCTCGAGCATCTCCAGCGCCAGCTCCCGGGTGCCGTCCTCCGCCATGGCCATGGCCGTGAAGGTGCGGGAGAAGGCGGCGTCGAAGCGCCGGAGGAAGTTTCGCACGGGGCCGGAGGATACACCCGTCCCGGGGCGCGTCTGGTGGACGTGCTCTCGCCCGCCCGCCGGTGACCCCCTGCGCGTTGGATCGGGCTGCGATCCGCTACCGGCCAAGAAGACTTCCGCACTGAAGTGGATTCTGCTCGCGTCGAAGTCTCGATGGACGGGGCGGGCGCGTCAACCCGGCCGCCGGGCTCGCCGGGCACGGGGCCGCCGGGCATCGGGGCCGCCGGGCATCGGGCCGCCGGGCATCGGGCCGCCGGGCATCGGGGCGCTGGCCACGGGGCCGCCGGGCTCGCCGGGCATCGGGCTCGCCGGGCACGGGGCCCCATCCATCGGGACAAGCCCCCGAACAACGCCTCCCCGGGATCGGGTTCGGGGACTTTCATACCAATATCGTACACAATCACCCAAACAACGGGCCGGCCCGATCGTTGTTCGGGGGGTTCTATACACATTTCGTAGGAAAGTCCCCGAGCAGCGCTGCCCGGGCCACTTGTTTGGGGGATAGTCCCGTTCGATGCCCCGGCCCGTCAGCCCTGCCCACGGGCCAGCGCGGCGGAGAGGCGGGTCAGCACCTTTCCGGAGTTCTCGGCCATCTGCTTCCACGTGACGTGCATGACGCGATAGCCGGCGGCGGTGAGCGCGGTGGTCCGGTCGCGGTCGGCCTCGAAGGCGGGGTCGTGGTCGTGGTATCTCCGGCCATCGACTTCCACGACCAGGTGTTCCGGCCGCCAGAGGCAGTCGACCTCGTAGCCGCACACGACCGCGTTGGTCTCGGGGCGGGGCAGGTCTACGGACAGGACCAGCTCGAGGAGCACCCTCTCGGCCTCGGATCGGAGGAAAGCGGGGCCGGTATCCAGCGCGAGGAGCCCGAGGAGACGTCCCCGTCCCCGACGGCGGAGGTAGCGATCGAGAAGGCGCTGGATGCCGTCGCGGTTAACGAGTCGTTCCCGCAAGGCCCGGGCGAGGGCCTGCTCGAGGTCGCGGGCACCGACGCAGCCTGCCAGGTCCAGGAGGGTACGGGCGGGGGTGGTGACGGGAAGCCCGTCGCGGACGGTGACTTCATCCGTGTAGAGTCCGGTCACGCGGTGGACCCGGATCCCGGGATCGTTCGGCCGGATATCGCGGACCGTGGTCACCGCCACGGTCCCTCCGACCGCGCCCTGCGCCGATCGCGCCAGCAGTCCCCACAACGCAGCGGCGGACCGATGGCTGAGATGGCAGCGGTCTCCGCACGCGAGGACCGCGGCCATCTCGGCGTGGTACTCTCCCGTCACCGCGCCCACGGCGTTCACGCCCCGGTGGACACGACGGAGCCGTCCGGCCTCGAGCCGATACTGGACCTCGCGCCCTGAAAGCCCGGTCTCCAGGAGCTGCCACCGGGCCACGACCCCGTACTGGCGGGCACCGATTTCCTGGATCGTCGCGTCGGTTCGGGCGGTCGAGCTGGAATCCATGGGTCCTCCGTTCGGGGGTCGAAGGGAGAGCGGCGCGGCGTGCGTCCCTCCACCCGGAGCGTACAGCACGCATCGGGGCACGACCATGGCGGAACGGGCCGACATCGGGTCACCTCACGCGCGCGCTCACCGCGGCCGCTGGAAGCCGAGGTACGAAGTGGAGGTACAGGTCCAGGTCGACGTCGACGGAGAAGGGGAGACACCTTTCCAGCGGCCGGGCGCGGCGCCAGGTTACGGCTCGACGAGTGAACCCCATGGGAGACCCGTGATGCGCATACGCACCGAGAGCCTCGCCTTCGTCCTGGCGCCTTCCCCCATGCTGCCGGCGTCCTTCCCGGCGCTCCTCGTGGCCATCGCGCTGGTGGTCGTCGCCGCCCCGGGGCCGCTGTGGGCCCAGGGCGCTGACACCGGTGGAGCGCCGACCGCCGCCCAGGAGACCGCCACCTTCGCGGCGCCGGCCGCCGCCCAGGAATCCGCCGCGCCCGTCTTCCTCGACGGCCAGGCGCAGGTGGTCCCGGCGTTCGCCGACACGGCGAGCTGGATCCGCCACGACCTCTGGGTGGAGACCGAGATCGACACCGACGGCGACGAGGCGCCCGACCGCGTCCACGTCTCCGTCGTGCGGCCGGGTCAGACCGAGACGCAGGGGCTGAAGGTGCCGGTGATCTACGGGTCGAGCCCGTACTACGCGGGGGTCGGGTCGGCGAGCCGGGAGTACTTCTGGGAGGTGCGCCACGAGCTGGGCGATGTCCCGCCGGTGAGGGCGGACATGCCGTCCATCGAGCACCGGAGCAGCCGCCCGACCATCTCCCGGGCGTTCGAGGCGACGTGGGTGCCCCGAGGGTTTGCGGTGGTGCACAGCTCCGCGCCCGGCACCGGGCTCTCGGAGGGCTGCCCGACGGTGGGCGGCGCCCCGGAGGCGCTGGCGCCGAAGGCGGTCATCGACTGGCTCAACGGGCGGGCCCGGGGGTTCACCGCGCCGGACGGTGGGGAGGAGGTCGTCGCCCACTGGTCCACCGGCAAGGTCGGGATGACGGGCACGTCGTACAACGGGACGATCCCGGTGGCCGCGGCCACCACGGGCGTGGACGGGCTCGAGGCCATCATCCCCGTGGCGCCGAACACGTCGTACTACCGGTACTACCGGTCCCACGGCCTGGTGCGCAGCCCCGGCGGGTACATCGGCGAGGATATCGATGTGCTCTACGACTTCATCAACAGCGGCGACCCGGACCGGCGGGCGTACTGCAACGCCACGTACCGCGATGGCGAGATGGCGACGGGGATGGACCGCCTCACCGGCGACTTCAACAGCTTCTGGGCCGACCGCGACTTCATGACCCGGGCCGACGGGATCCGGGCGGCGCTCCTCATGTCCCACGCGTTCAACGACTGGAACGTGATGCCGGAGCACAGCGTGGAGGTCTACGAGGCGGTGCGGGCCAACGGCGTGCCGGCCATGGCCTACTTCCATCAGGGCGGCCACGGCGGCCCGCCGCCGCTCCGGCTCATGAACCGCTGGTTCACCCGCTACCTGTACGGCGTGGAGAACGGCGCCGAAGACAGCCCCCGGGCGTGGGTCGTCCGGGAGGGGGCCGAGCGCGACGAGCCCACCCCGTACGTCGACTACCCGAACCCCGACGCGGCGCCCGTCACGCTCCGGCCCACCGCCGGGGGCCGGGGGACCGGCGGGCTCGTGACCGGGGCGTCGGACCCCGCCGGCCAGACCGGGGGCACCGAGACGCTGGTGGACAACTTCTCCTTCAGCGGCGGCACGCTGGCGGCCGCCGAGTGGAGCGACCACCGCCTCCTCTACGCCACCGAGCCGCTGGCCGCGCCCCTGCACATTTCCGGCGCGCCCCGGGTCACGGTCCGGCTGGCGGCAAACCGGCCCGCGGCGAACCTGTCCGTCTGGCTGGTGGCGCTGCCCTGGGTCGACGAGCCCGACGCCATCACCGACAACATCATCACCCGCGGCTGGGCCGACCCGCAGAACCACCCGACGCTCACCGGGCGTCTGCCGGTGGGCGAGAGTGGCGGCCCGGCGGTCGGGCCCGCCGGCCACGGGGCGGATGCCCACGGGGCGGATGCCCACGGGCCGGATGCCCACGGGGCGGATGCCCACGGGCCGGATGCCCACGGGCCGGATGCCCACGGGCCGGATGCCCACGGGGCGGACGCCCACACGCGGCTGACCCGGAGCGAGCCGCTGGAACCCGGTCGGTTCTACGAGCTGACGTTCCCGCTCCAGCCCGATGACCAGCTGCTGCCGGCGGGGACCCGGATCGGGCTCATGATCTTCTCCAGCGACCGCGAGTTCACGCTCCGGCCGGAGCCCGGGGCCGAGCTGACGGTGGATCTCGACGGCACGTCGCTGGTGCTGCCGGTGGTGGGGGGGCGGGCGGCCCTCGAGCGGGCGCTGGGCCGGTAGCGCCGTGCCACGAGGCGGAACACAACCATTCCGCCCCGCCGCGGCTGCGGTCCGGGCCGTGGGGGATGCGCGGCGCTGACGCCGGCAGACCGCCCGCGATCCTGCTATCCGATCAGCGCGTCCACTTCCGCCAGGAACTTCTCCCGGTCGATGGGCTTCGGGAAGAACCCCTCCGGCGGCGGGACCAGCTTGCTCCGGCTCAGGAACTTCTCGTAACCGTACGGGTCGCCGCCGTAGCCGGTCACGGCGGTCACGATGAGGACCGGTGTGTCGCCCACGTCCGGGTCCTGCTTGAGCTCCCTGTAGAAGCGGGTCCCGCTGGCCTCCGGCATGGAGATGTCCAGCGTCACCAGGTCCGGCTTCTCGCTGCGCACCAGCTCCAGCGCCTCGTTCCCGTCTTCGGCGCTGACGGTGGTGTAGCCGTGGTCCTGGAGGAGCATCTCCAGGTAGCTCACCACATCCGGCTCGTCATCGACGATGAGGATCTTCTTCACTGCCACGTTCGTCATGCTTCCCCCTTCTTTAAGGCTGCCAGCGCGCGGCGCAGGGCGTGGGGCTCGGCGTCGGGCAGCGCGTTCTTCAGCTCTTCCTGCAGGTTGATCCGGTCCTCGGCGTCGGCGGCCTCCTCGACGCCCAGCGAGCGCTGGACCGCCCGGACGTAGTCGAGGGGGCGGACCGGCTTCTCCAGGTACACACCGGGCCCCGAGATCACCCGGCTCTCGACGATGTCTTTCAGCTCCCCCTCGCCGAGCTCGTCGCGGGCGTGGGCCGTGACGATCAGGACCGGGATCTGCGACAGCTTTCGGTCCTTGCGAAGCTCGTAGAGGAGCTTGTGCCCGCTCTTCCGGGGCATCACCAGGTCCAGCGAGATGAAGTCTGGCGGGTCCGCCCGGATCTTCTCCAGCGCTTCCTCACCGTCAGCCGCCGTGTCCACGTTGAAGCCGGCGTCCTGGAGGATCTGGGCCAGGTAGATGCGGACGTTCGGCTCGTCGTCCACCACCAGCACGGTCTTGTCTTCGGGTCGTGCCATGAGTCACTCCTCCTTCGTGGGCGCAACGGGCTCCGTCTTCCCGTTCCCCGGCGATCCCGCCCGGACCGCATGTCCGGCCGCGGTGGCCGCGTCGGGGTCGTGTGGCAGGGCGATCCGGAAGACCGATCCCGTACCTTCCTCGGTCGTGAAGTCGATCTGTCCACCGTGCTGGTGGACGATCCGTTTCGTGGTCAGGAGCCCCAGTCCGGTCCCCCGGTCCGAGCCCTTGGTGGTGAAGAATTTCGAAAAGACCTTCCGGCTGATCTCGTAGTCCATGCCCCGGCCGTTGTCCGCCACCTCGTAGATCGTGCTGCCGTTCTCGTCCCGGGAGCTCAGGGTGACCACGAACTCCGGGGCATCCCGGTCCGCCACGAGGCAGGCGTCGATGGCGTTCGAGACCAGGTTCGCGAGACAGGTGTGGATCCCCTCTTCGTCCAGGGGAACCGGATGCTCGGCCTCCAGCCGGGTCTCCAGGCGGACGCCCGCCTGGGCCGCCTTCTCACGGAAGAGGTCCGCCACCTCCCGGGCCGGCTTGTTCGGGTCCGTCATCGACTTGTCGGTCTCCCGCCCCTTCGCGAAGTCGAGGAACTCCTTCACGAACTCGGAGATGCGACGGACGTTCTCCTCCAGCGTCTGCCACCCCCGGGCGATCCGCTCGTCGTCCCCCTTTTCGATCCCGGTGTTGACGGCGTACATCCCGCCCTCGAGGCCCATCAACACGTTCTTGATCCCGTGGGCGATCCCGGCTACGGTCTCGCCCACCGCCGCCAGCCGCTCGGCTTCCCGCTTCTGCTCCTCCAGCCGCTTCACCGCCGTAATGTCGGTGGTCATCTCGATCACGTACGGGATCTCCCCGTTCTCTCGAATCAGCGGTACGATATGGACGAGATAGTCGATGGGCTGACCGTCCTTCCCTACACCCTGCTCCTGGCGGTCACGGACCTCTCCATCCACGAAGGTCTCCAGCGCACCGCACCGTAGACACGGCTCGTCCCGTCCCTTGTACAGCTGGTAGCACGGGCGACCGTTCACGGCGCCGAACGACCTCTCGAACGCACGGTTCGCCTCGATGATCCGGTAGTTCCGGCTGATGACGCTGATGGCCATCGGCACGGCATCGAACAGGTTCGACCGGATCCACCGGCCCAGCTCCTCGGCCTGCGGCGTCATTGCGCTACCCTTCCCCCGCTCCCGACGCCGGGGCCCGGGAGGTCCGCCGGCCCTCCAGCCCGCCGGCCGCGGCACCCTCTCCGGTGTCCGGCGTGCCCGTGATCACGTCCGTCGGCGTCCGCTTGCGCGGCTCCAGCTGTCGCACCTGCTCCCGCCGGTCCGGATCGTGGCAGGTGCCGCACCGGGCCAGGTCTTCCGGGTACTCCCCGGGCGCCTCGGCCACCGCCCGCTCGTGGCACTCGACGCAGAGCCCGTGCATGGCGTCCATGTAGCCCACCGCGTCCGCCCAGTGGGCGTCCGGCAGGTCGATCACGGCGTCGTTGCCGCGGGCGCCCTCCGGCGCCTCGTGGCACTCGCCGCAGCCGGTGGCCGTCTCGTAGCTCTTCACCGCGGCGTCCTCGTGGCACTCCGCGCAGCTCTCGGTACCGCCCAGCGCCGCCTCGTGCGCGCCGTGGTCGAAGAGCGCGGTGGGGGCGTACATGTCCCGGTGGCACTCGGAGCACGAGCTGCCCTCGGCCAGCGGCAGGTTCAGGTGGTGGCACGTCCCGCACCCGTCGAACCGGGCCTCGTGCGCTTCATGGTCGAAGAGGGCGAGCTCGTAGTCACGGTTGCCGTCGATGAGCAGGAGCAGCTTCGTCTCGGGCTCCGGCGAGAAGGCGGCGAGACCGAGGACCGGCGGAGCATCGGGCCGGGGCTCCACGGTGCCCTCCACCCACCGGGGTGTCTCGGCGGCCACCTCCCGCGGCGCCGGGCCGCCCAGCGGGAGGAAGGGCAGGGCGAGGACGGCACCGGCCAGCGCGGCCAGCGTGTAGCGCCGCGGCAGCGCCCGGCTCGGGGACATGAGGTCCCGGACGGTGGCCGGCTCGTAGCGCGGCTCGGGCGCCTCGGGGTGGCCCTGCACGTCGTCGAAGACCCTCAGGTGCTCCACGAAGAAGAGGAAGATGAGCATGGCGCCCGCCACGATCCCGAGGCTCACGGCGATCTCTTCCCAGGTCGGGAAGTAGCTCATTCCCTCCGGGCGCGCGAAGGCCACGATGGAGACGTCGAGCCGGTGCCCGATCATCCCGAAGACCACCATGGCCGAGGCGATGCCCACGCCCGCGATCCGCTTCCGGACCGCCGGGATCAGGAACAGGATCGCCGGGACCACGGCGCTGAGCCCGATCTCGAAGAGGAACAGGTTCGCCTGCCAGCTGCCGTCGAAGGCCATGGGCAGGACGCCCTGGGCCGCCAGGTCGCCGAGTCGGAGCGCCAGGTACAGGATCAGCACCACCGACGCGGCCAGCCCCAGCCCGCCCAGCTCCCGGACGTGGACCTCGTGCCCGAGGAAGTAGCGGGAGAAGAGGGCCTCGAGCACCACCGTCGCCAGCCCCAGCGCCACGGCCGAGATGAAGAACTGGACGTAGATCGAGTGGCTGTACCAGAGCGGGTGCAGCCGGTCCGGCGTGATCAGGAACAGGCTCCCCAGTGACGACTGGTGCAGCGTGGAGAGCACGATCCCCGCAATGACCAGCACGATGGAGACCTTCTTCAGCCCCCGCAGCAGTGCCCGGAACGCCGGCCGGTCGAAGAGCGGATGCTCCAGGATCACCGGCGCAAACTCCAGCGCCAGCACCGTGAGGTAGAGCATCACGCACATGGCCACCTCGAACAGCACCGAGTGGTACTGCCAGTGGACCAGCGGGTGCCAGATCCGCCATGGGAGCCCCAGGTCGTAGAGGAGCCCCACGGCCACCGCGGCGTAGCCGAGCAGCGCCGTCAGGATCGCCGCCCGCACGAACCGGCGGTAGCGCTCGAGACCGAAGATGTAGACGGCGCCGGCAAGCACGAATCCGCCTGCGGCCAGCGCAACGCCGCTCATCACGTCGAAGCCGATCCAGAGGCCCCAGGGCGTGGCGTCCGAGAGGTCGGTCACGGCACCGAGGCCGTAGGTGAACCGGATCACCGTCACGGCCGCCAGCACCCCCACCAGCGCCCAGAGAGCCGTCTTCAGGTACGTCAGGCGGTCAGTCATGGTGGGCCTCCTCTTCTTCGGTCGCGGTAGGGCCGCCTTCGTCGGGTGTGGCTGACCTCATCGCGGCGCTACCCCCTCCCGCCTCGGCGGCCTGGGCGGCCAGTGTCATGCGACGGTTGATGACCCAGTAGATCCCGGCCATGAGACCGCCCATTCCGGCCACCTCCCACGGCACCTTCGAGAGCGCCGCCCAGGTCAGCTTCGGCAGCTCTTCCTCCCGCAGACCGTCGGACCAGCTCAGGAACCCGAGGCCGATGCTGCCCAGGTAGAGCACGCTCGTGCCGCCGAACTCCCGCTCGCCCCAGACCCGGTCCACGTAGCGGTCGGGGTGCGCCCGGATCCGGGCGTGGGCCGCAGCCAGCAGGGTGTCCCGGTCGCCGAACTCGAGGGCACCCTCCGGACACGCCTCGACACACGCCGGGACATCACCGGCCCCGAGCCGGTCGGCGCACATGTCGCACTTGCGGACGTAGGGCACCGGCTCGTCCCACTCGTAGCGAGGGATCGAGTAGGGGCACGCCACCATGCAGTAGCGACACCCCATGCACAGCTCCGAGTCGTAGACCACGGGGCCTTCCGGCGTCTTCTGCATGGCGCCCACCAGGCACGCGCTCACGCACGCCGGCTCCAGGCAGTGCCGGCACTGCTGCTTCACGTAGTGATCGCCCGGCTGGCGGAGGATCGTGGTGTATCGGGTGGAGGAGAGGGCATCGATGGACGCCTGGCCCGTTCGCAGCCGGTCGGCCTCCAACCCGTTCTCCTCCTTGCACGCCGCCACGCACGTCTCGCAGCCGGTGCACTTCGTCGTATCGATCAGGATCGCTGCACTCATCAGATCGGCTCGCTCTCCTTCTCCAGCGTCGCCCCGACGCGGCTCCCGGCGTCCTGCGGGAAGTGCCAGGCCAGCTCGCCCACGAGCTGGGTCAGGGGCAGCAGTACCATGTGACTGAGCTTGGTGAACGGGACCAGCAGCAGGGCCAGGTCGCCGCTTAGCATGTGGACCAGGAACACCGGATCACGGCCCCAGGGGTTCCACGCGGGGTGCATTACCATGAACCCGGTGGCGAACACCACCGCGATCAACACCGGAAGCGCGTAGTCCTGGAACCGGCCCAGGACCCGGGATTCCCGCGACGCCACCCGCTGGACCAGCACGGCCAGCGCCGCGGCGATGGTGATGAGCGTGAGCGTCGTGACCACGCCGTTGGACAGCGCCGGCCAGCCGAACCCCACGGCCTGCCGCCACAGCTCGATGTGCCCGGCCAGGAAGAGCGGGGCCAGGATCACGCCCACGTGGAAGAGGACCGTGGTGGCGCTGTACAGCCACCGGTTCCGGAGCCGGCTCCGGGGCACCAGCCACTGGAGCGTCTCCCGGGTCACGCGGCCCGTGGGGATGTCCTTGTCGCCCGCCCGCCGATACGCCCGGACGGCCTCGTACACCGTCAGTACCACGTGGCGCCCGAGTCCGAGGACCATGACCGTGAACGCCACCCAGAAGAGGGGGCCCTTGGCCAGTTGCAGCCAGACTTCCATACGTGCCTCCACCTGTTCCTGTTGCTATCCGGCGACGGCCTCGGCCGCCTCTCGCTCCGCGTCCGCCGACTCCGGCGCCTCCTCGGGCTCCACTCCGAAATCGATCACCCGGAGCAGCAAGTCGTGCAGCCCAACCACTTCCACATCCTCCAGCTCGTTGTCCTGACACAGCTCCCGGAGCTGCTTCTTGCAGTTCGCGCACGGGCTCACCACCAGCTCGGCCCCGGTGTCGCGGATCTGGTGCACCTTCCGCTGCCCCGCCGGGCCCGTGCGGAATTCACGGATCTCGTCGATGGAGACCGTGCCGCCACCCCCGCCGCAGCAGTAGTTGTCCGTCCGGTTCGGCGTCATCTCCACGTAGTCCGCGCAGATCGCTTTCAGGATCTCCCGCGGCTCCTCGGTGATCCGCCCCACCCGGGCGATGTTGCACGGGTCGTGGTACGTGACCCGCTCCGGGATCTTCTCCGGCTTCAGCGGGATCCGCCCCGCCTCCAGCTGCTCGAACGCGTACTCCATGCAGTTCACCACCGGCGGCGCGTCGGGACCGCCGAACGTCGGCACGTACCACGCCGACCGGGTGGCGTGACCGCACTCGCCGATCAGGATCTTCCGGCCCTTCAACCGCCGAGTCTCCGCGATGATGTTGTTGACGATCCGCTCCATCATCCGGTCCGAGTAGAAGAGGCCGTAGTTGATCCCGTCGTAGTCACCCGTCCCGATGGTCCACGACCCGTTCGTCACGTGCATCACCGCCGCGTTCCCCATGAGCGTGTCCGCCTCCATGAGGAAGTCCGACACCGCCGGGAAGAAGACGTACTCGCTCTCCTCGATGTCGAACGGGAACGGGATGTCCACGTGGTAGATGTCCTGCAGCTCCTCCGTCAGGAACTCGCACGTGTCCTTCAACGCCGGGACCGGGATGGCCGACGTGTTCCCCGTCTTCCCCTCGAGCTGCTCCCGCACCGAGACCAGCAGCGCACGGGGGATCAGATCCACCTCGGCCAGTGCCCACCGGGCCAGGTGCGTCAGCAGCCCGTGGTCGATCCCCACCGGACAGGTGGCCTTGCACCGACGGCACGCCGTGCACCGCCAGTACGACTCCGCCATCGCGTCCAGGTACTCATCGGTCAGCTCGAACGCCCCGGGCAGCCGCCCCCGAAACGCACCGGCCGGCGTGAAGTACCGCCGGTATACCCGCAGCAGAAGCTCCGAGCGCTCGCACGGGATGTCTTCCTTCTTCCCCGTCTCCTCGTAGAGCGGGCACGCCGCCGCGCACCGGCCGCACTTCCCGCTCATCCGGGCGTACGTGTCCACTGCCACGGCGTAGTTGCCGTGCTCCAGGATCGCCGCCAACGCCCGCAGGAAACGCTGTGGACGATTGCGCCCCTCCAGACCCTTCTGCTCCACGTTGTACGCGTACCGCTGTGCCGTCGCCACGGATCAAGCCTCCGTTCGCTCCATCGCCAGCTGATACGGGCCTCCCCCCGTCGGGAGCTCCGTCCCCGACTCCAGGTGGCCCCGGAGATACAACGCCAGTAGATCCTCCACGAACCCCGATACCCAACTGATCACCTCGAACCCGCTCGTCCGCAGCACATCCTCGTACACATCCTGGACCGCACCGCAGATCACGCAGTCCACCTCCCGGTCCCGCAGCAGCCGCACCCGGTCGAACGGGTCCTTGCTCCGCAGCGGATAATCGACCTGGTCCACCCCACCGACTCCGTCCGTCCAGAACACCGCCATCGTGCAGCAGTGCTCGAAGCAGGGGGCGACCATTTCTCCCATCCGTGGTATCGCGATTCTCACGCGCTGACCTCCGTGGTTCACCCCTATAGGAATGCAAGCCGGGGACCGCGTGACGAGATCGCATCGATTGCGCACCTAAGTGGTTGTGCACCAACGGTTTGTAGAGTTCATGCCCGAAGCGGACCACGCGCGTTCGTGTTTCAGTGCTGAAACGGTGAAACGTTACGATGTTTCAGCCCGGGAACGGCGCGTGCGGGGCGGCGCCGAGCGGGTGGGATGGCGGCGAGCGGGTTGGTCGGCGCCGAGCTGGATCTTCGGCTGCTGGGTTGATCCAGCGGGCACCGGGGGTCCGGCGAGATCGCCGCCGTGAGACACGGGGGTGGCGGTGTCCCGAAAGTGACGTTCGCTTCTCCCCGATGCGGCGTGTGTCATATTCGGGTTGGGGGGCGTCCCAAAAGTGACGTACGGCTCCGGCCCCGACGCGATGTGACATTTGGGGACGGGTGGGCCCGCTGCACCGTGGCTCCCGGTGCAGCCGAGGGGCCGTGTTTCAATGCGGGTGGAACGGCGCGGTCAGTCCTCGTACTCGGAGGCGTCGATGTCGTGCCGGTCCAGCTTGCGCCAGAGGGTGGTGCGACTGATGCCGAGCTCCTCGGCGGTCCGGGCGCGGTGCCCTTGATTGCGGCGGAGCGCCCTGCGGATGGCGTCGGCTTCGCTGTCTTCGAGGGGCGTGGGCGCTTCGGTGGCGGTGCGGTCCGGCGCCGGGCCGGCGGCGTCGACGAAGTCCGGGGGCAGGTGTCGTCGCTGGATGAGGCCGTTGTGGCAGAGCACGAAGGCGTGCTCGATGATGTTCTCGACCTGGCGGGCGTTCCCTGGCAACTCGTGACGCATCAGGAGCTCCATGACGTCGTCGGCCACGCCCTGGATCCGCTTCCCCTTCTTGGCGTTGAAGCCCTGGATGAAGTGGTCGACCAGGTAGGGGATGTCCTCGCGGCGCTCCCGGAGCGGCGGGATGGATATGCGGACCACGGCGAGGCGGAAATAGAGGTCGTCGCGGAACCGGCCCTGGCTGACGAGGCGGGCCAGGTCTCGGTTGGTGGCGGCGACGATGCGGACGTCGGCCTTCCGGGTCTCCACACCGCCCAGGGGGGTATACTCCCGCTCCTGGAGTAGCCGGAGCAGTTTGACCTGGGTTTCCTGCGGCAGGTCTCCGATCTCGTCCAGGAACAGGGTCCCGCCCTCGGCCACGGTGATGCGGCCGGGCTTGTCGGTGCGGGCGTCTGTGAAGGCGCCGCGCTTGTAGCCGAACAGCTCGGACTCGAAGAGGTTGTGGGGGAGCGCCCCGCAGTTGACCACCACGTAGGGCCGTTTCTTCCGGGGGCTCAGGTTGTGGATGGCGCGGGCCAGGAGCTCCTTCCCGGACCCGCTCGGCCCCTCGACGAGGACCGTGCTCTCGCTTTCCGCCACGTCGGGGAGTATGGCGAAGATCTTCTGGAAGGCCTCGCTCTTCCCGATGATGTCCTCGAAGGTGTACTTCCCCTGCAGTTCCCGCCGGAGCTGCTCGATGGCCGAGAGGTCCCGGAAGGTCTCCACGGCGCCGAGGACCGTGCCCTCCTCGTCGTGCAGGACGGCGCTGCTCACGCTGATCGGGATAGAGCGGGAGCGACGCGTGGTGATCCTCGCCCCCCGGTCTACCACCTCCTGGCCGGTGTTCAGGCTCTCACGGATCGGGCAGTTCCGCTCACACAGGTCCGAGTGCAGCACCTCGGTGCAGCGGCGACCGAGGACGTCCTCCGCCCGGAGCCCCGTGATCCGCTCGGCCGCCCGGTTGAACGACGTGATCCGCCACTCCCGGTCCACGGTGAAGACCCCGTCGGCCACACACCGCAGCACGGCCTCGAAGAACTGCCCGTTGTCCACCCCGCTCCGGTCTGCCATGCCTTCCCCCTTTGCGGTGCCGCCCGAACTGGCTCGCGCCCCCGAGCTGGCCGCGGCCGGAGGCCGCTACCCGCGCGGCGCAGCCGAGCTATCCGCGGGCGGCCGCAGGCCGACCGCTAATGCATCTCCCACTCGATGAACGGCTCCTTCACGTCCACCATGGCGTTCACGATCAGCTCCACGAGGCCGCCGTACGTGATACCGCTCTTTTCGAGGGCGTCGTAGTACTCGAGCATGTCCCGGAACTGGCCCTTGCAGTTCGAGCACGGGGCGCAGATGTACTTCTTGACCTCCGGGCCCGGCTGGTCGCTGAACGCGTCCAGCACCTGCTTGAACTTCTTCCGGCTGGCCACGCTCACCCGCCAGTCGGTGAAGTTGTTCGGGCTCATGATGGCGAACCCGCTCCCGCCGCCGCAGCAGTAGTTGTCCACCCCGTGGGGCGTCATCTCCCGGAACTGGGGGCAGAGGTAGCGCAGGATCCGCCGCTGCGGCTCCACGATCCCCAGGTTCCGGACGATGTTGCACGGGTCGTGGAGGGTGACCGGGAAGTCGTTCTTCGACGGGTCGAACTCGATCTTCCCGCTGAAGACGATCTCCTCGAGAAGCGTCATGCAGCTTTCGCGGCGCACCGACATCTCGCCGGTGAGGACCCGGTCGGCGATGGTCATCAGCGATTTGTGCTGATGGCCGCACTCGCCCATCACGATCTTGTTCACCTTCAGCTTTTTGGCCGCCGCCGCGTGTTTCAGCGCGACCCGGGCCAGCTGTACGTCGTCGTAGAAGAGGCCGTAGTTCACGCCGTCGTAGGCCACCTCGTCCGCCGAGAGCGTCCAGCTGTAGCCCGCCGCGTTGAGGATGATGGCGAACGCCGCCGGGTTCTCCGGCCACGCCATGATCTCGCCGGCGTTGTGGATCAGCAGCGCGTCCGCCTCCTCCTTGCCGAACGGGGTGGTGGCGTCCATCCCCGTCTCTTCCCCGAAGTCCTCGTCGATGAACTCCACGTTGTCCTTGACGACGACGGGGTTCATCCCCGTGGAGCTGCCCACCTTCAGCTGCAGCACCGTGCCCTTGTCGTGCAGCTCGGTGGGCGCCCACCCCAGCTCCTGGCTGAAAAGCTTCCGCAGCTCGTGGGTGATCAGCCCGTTGTCCACACCGATGGGGCAGACCTGGGCGCAGCGCCGGCACAGTGTGCACCGGTACGCCAGCTCGTACAGCCGCGTCACCGTGGCCCAGTTCAACTCTATGTCCTCGCCCTTCAGCCTGGCCATGGCCTTCCCGCCCCGCTTCCCGTACTTGCGGTACAGGCGCCGCAGGATCTCCGCCCGGAAGGTGGGCTTGTAGACGTCGTTCTTCCCGCTCATCTCGTAGACCGGACACGCGTCGATGCAGCTCTGGCACGCCGTGCAGAAGTCCGTCGAGAGCGTCAGCGGCTGGAGGAACGTCCAGTTGTTCTCCTTGCTGAACAGCTTCTTCAGCCCCGCCTCGAACTTCGCCACCGCCTCCTGCTTCTCCTCCTCCGTCTCCGGCCACGGGAGGCTGGTGGCGATGACGCCGTCCAGGTTGCACACCATCCGCTCCCGGGCCTCGTCGCTCAGCTCCTTCCACACCGGCTGCTCTTCGAGCTTGTCGTACGGCGGCGGGAGCGGCACCAGGTCCTGCAACTCCACCGGCGAGAGGACCTCCCGTTCGTTCCGGCTGATGGCCCGGAGGTCGATGTGTCTCTTATCACTCATGATTCGGCCTCCTTCATCTCCGCCGTTGCGATGTCCACCCAGTTCTTCCGGCCATCGGCCTGTATGTGGGGGGCGGCCCACGACACCGGCTGCTGCATCAACTCCAGCACTTCCTTCTCCAGCTTGCCGCCCACCTCCAGCGGCTCGTCATCCCAGCGCACTTCGTGGTACGTGAAGTACTTGGCCACGAAGTGCATCATCTGGCTGAACGGGAGGTACGCCAGGAACACCCCGGTCACCACCAGGTGCACCGCCAGCGGCGTGGCTGCCGCGTACGCGGTGTCCGCTCCCAGCAGCGCGCCGCCCAGCTCCAGCACCGCCTCCCCGTACGCGGGGACCGCCAGCGCCGCCCACAGCCCGGTCCCGAACACCGCGCCCAGCAGGAGCAGGTTGAAGTACGCCACCCGGGTGGTCATGACCCGCATCTCCCGCACGAAGACCCGGCGCAGGAAGAGTCCCACTGTCCCCACCAGCCCCGCCACGCACCCCACCACCGCCAGCGGGGCCAGCAGCCCCGTGAAGAACTCCGCCGCCCCGGCTCCGGCCAGCCCCAGGAGCGCGGCCAGCAGCGCCACGCCCGCCGCGCCGATCAGAAGGTACAGACCCCAGTGGAACGGGAACGATGCCCACCACAGCGGGCGGTTGTGCTCCCACAGCGCCTTCAGCCCCAGGATCTCGCGCCCCATGTAGCTGAGCTCGTTCAGGAGCGACTCCTCCCGCGGCTTCTTCCACCACTCGTACTCCTCCAGGTACGAGCCGCCGTAGCGGCCCCGCCCCTTCTCCTTCGGGACCGGCGCCAGCTCCCAGCGCAGGTGCACCGGCAGCCGCGCCAGCCCGATCGCGCGCGCGACGAATGCGATCACGAATACGGCCAGGAGGCCGTACGCGATGGTTAACAACACGGGACCCGTCATACCGTATCCTCCCCGTAGCGCCGCTCCCTGCCACCCCTCGCCTCGCCTCGCGCGGCGGTTGATCCTTGCATACAATACCTAATCGTGGCGATAATCACAATTAGTAGCTTGCAGGTAATAGTATGTCCCCGTCAAGGGTTGCCTGCCCCGCGGCCTGCGGGCGAGACACAAGGGTCTTGACCGCGGGATGAGGGAAGACAAGCATTCGAGAAGTAGCGCCGGACGGATTCCGGAGCCGGCGCGGGGTTCCTCGGGTTCGGGAGGATGACGTGACACGACTGCGCCGGGTGGTGCTGGAACGGCTGATTCGATACTACCGGTATCTGGCGGAACTCACCGCCCGGCGGTCCGTGGACACCATCACCAGCGGTCAGTTGGGACGCGTCCTGGATGTGGATCCGAGCCAGGTGCGCAAGGACTTCGCAGCCATCGGCCTTTCCGGCGTGAGCCGGGTCGGCTACGACGTCTGCGAGGTCTGCCGGACGATCCGCACCGTGGTCGGCTTCGACACCAGCTACTCCGCCGTGCTCGTCGGCGCCGGTCAGCTCGGGGGCGCACTCCTCACCTACGGCGGCTTTGACCGCTACGGCCTCCGGATCATCGCCGCCTTCGATGCCGACCCGGAGAAGATCGGCACCGAGAAGGGGGAGTTCACCATCCGGTCCGTCCACGACCTCCGGTCGTTCCTCGAGGAACACGAGGTCCCCGTCCTCATCCTCACCACCCCCGTCGACGTGTCCCAGGGCGTCGCAGAGCTGGCCGTCATGGCCGGCGTCCGCGCCGTCTGGAACTTCAGCCCCACCCGCCTCGATCTTCCCGACGACGTCCTCGTCCGCCACGAACACATCTCCATGGGACTCGCCGAGGTCGCCTTCCACCTCCGCTCCAGCGGCCACGAGGATGGCGATCCCAACCACGCAGACCCCTCCTGCTGCACCGCCGCCGATGCGGCCGCCGCTGCCAATTAGCGCCCGATCCCGGATCATCCGCGCTCCGACCCCCCGGATGCTGTAACCCCTTCTACGGAAAACACTTACGTCGAGTTACAATTAGCACCCTCGGGTGACGTTAACTCCCTGTGAATAAAATCCCTTGACACCCGTAAACCGAAGGCCTATCAAGTATTCGTGAATTCTGTCTCAATATCGCGGCCGCTCGCTCGCTGAGCTCATGCCCCACGGTCTGCGATGGACACGGGAGGAGGTACCTCATCGAGGCACTTTTTTCTCTATCGGCGCCTTCGTGAATAGAATCACGAGTCAGGTCCCCTGCGATGCGCACTCTTGCGCAGAAAGGAAGAAGAGCGGATGCCGAGTTATGTGATCCCGGACAAGTGTGACGGCTGCAAGGCCCTCGACAAGACGGCCTGCCAGTACATCTGTCCAAACGATCTCATGGTGCTCAACAAGGACACCATGAAGGCGTACAACCAGGATCCCAAGATGTGCTGGGAGTGCTACAGCTGCGTGAAGATCTGCCCGACCCAGGCGATCGAGGTGCGCGGCTACCAGGACTTCGTGCCCATGGGCGCGAAGGTCACGGCGATGCGCAGCTCCGAGGACATCATGTGGACCGTCCAGTTCCGGTCGGACGAGATCCGTCCGAAGCGGTTCAAGTTCCCCATCCGTCGGGGTGTATCCGAGGGTCAGGCGGACCCGTTCGGGCACTACTCCACGGGCGACAAAGACATCAAGAGCCAGACGCTGATGTCGGAGCCGGAGGGGCTGAACACCGAGCGTGGCCCGCTGAAGTTCGACAAGGTACCCACGCTGTAATCGGGAGACGGTTACTCCAACGACGCGGAAGACAAGCGAGGAGAAAGGACACATGAAGGACTTCGAGACTGTAGTCGTCGACACCGACCTCCTGATTTGCGGAGGCGGGATGGCCGCGTGCGGCGCGGCTGTCGAGGCCTCGTACTGGGCGAAGGATCACGGCCTGAAGGTGACGGTGGTGGACAAGGCGGCCATGGATCGTTCGGGCGCCGTGGCCATGGGGCTGAGCGCCATCAACCAGTACGTGGACCTGAACAGCGGGAAGAACACCCTCAAGGACTACTGCGACTACGTGCGCAACGACCTGATGGGGATCACCCGTGAGGATCTGGTGGCGAATATCGCGCGCCACGTGGACAACTCGGTGCACCTCTTCGAGAAGTGGGGTCTGCCGATCTGGAAGGACCAGGAAGGCAACTACGTCCACGAGGGTCGCTGGCAGCTGATGATCAACGGCGAGAGCTACAAGGTCATCGTTGCGGAGGCGGCGAAGAACGCGCTGGCGGATGCCGGCGGCGAGTACTTCGAGCGCGTCTTCATCACGCACCCGCTGATGGACGGCGACAAGTGCGTGGGAGCCATCGGGTTCAGCGTGCGTGAGAACAAGGTGTACGTGTTCAAGGCCAAGGCCGTGATGGCCGCCATGGGCGGCGCTGTGCACGTCTTCAAGCCTCGTTCGACGGGTGAGGGCTTCGGCCGCTCGTGGTACCCGCCGTTCAACTCGGGCGCCAGCACGTACTTCACGGCGTACGCGGGTGCCGAGCAGACCTGTCAGGAGGTCCGCTTCATCCCCGTTCGCTTCAAGGATGCGTACGGCCCGGTGGGCGCGTGGTTCCTGCTCTTCAAGAGCCAGGCGACGAACGCGTACGGCGGCATGTACATGAAGGAGAACGAGTACGAACTCGACAAGTGGGAGCCGTACGGCAAGGTCAAGCCGCGTCCGGCGAACATCCGCAACTGGCTGATGATGCTGGACGTGATGGACGGGAAGTCACCGATCTACATGCAGACGGCCGAAGCGATTCAGCGGATCGCCGACCAGGCGGAGGACGAGAAGGCGGCGAAGAAGAAGCTGAAGGAGCTCGAGGCCGAGGCGTGGGAGGACTTCCTCGACATGACGATCTCCCAGGCGATTCTGTGGGCGGCGACGAACGTCGAGCCCGAGAAGAAGCCGTCGGAGATCATGGCCTGCGATCCGTACTTCATCGGCTCGCATTCGGGCGCCAACGGTGCCTGGGTCAGCGGTCCCGAGGACCTGCAGACCGACGAGACGAAGGATGAGTACTTCTGGGGCTACACGAACATGACCACGGTGGACGGTCTGTTCGCCGCCGGAGACGCGGTGGGTGCCTCCAGCCACAAGTTCTCCTCCGGCTCGTTCACGGAAGGTCGGATCGCCGGGAAGTCGATGGTCAATTACGTCCTCGACAACAACCAGGCGCCGAACGTGGACGACGCGCAGGTGGAGAATCTGAAGGCGAAGATCCTGAAGCCCCTCGTCATGTTCGAGGAGCACAAGGACGAGACCACGGATCCGGACATCAACCCGAGCTACATCCGCCCCGAGCAGTTCATGTATCGGCTGCAGAAGATCATGGACGAGTACGCCGGTGGCGTTTCGGCCCAGTTCACGACGAACGACAAGCTCCTCGAGAAGGGTCAGGAGCTGCTCGACTTCCTCAAGGAAGACGCCGAGAACCTGGGGGCCGAGAACCTCCACGAGCTGATGCGCGCGTGGGAGTCCGTACACCGCATGTACCAGGGTGAGGTCCACGTCAACTCGATCCTCTTCCGGGAGGAGACGCGCTGGCCGGGCTACTACTTCCGGGCCGACAAGCCCAGCATGGACAACGAGAACTGGTTGGCTTTCGTCAACACGAAGCTCGACCGTGAGTCCGGAAGCTGGGAGATGATCAAGCGCCCGGTGAAGTACATCACCGAAGAGTCGCCGAAGCTGGCTACGGCGCACTAAACCGGGAACAGGGGCGCGTGCCCTCCGGGCGCGCGCCCCACACCCGTCAATGAAGGGGGTCACGTTTCATGGATGCTGTCATGGATGAGCGACAGACAACCTGTCCGCATTGCGGTGCGCGCCTCAAGAAGTGGGAGGTGCCGGACGGGGCGAGCTGGTCGGCGGAGTACTTCTACGTCTGCTTCAACGACGAGTGCTCCTACTACATCGACGGCTGGCGCTGGATGGAGGAAGAGTACAAGCAGAAGGCCTCGTACCGCTACGCGTACAACCCGGGGCAGGACGCAGCGCTCATGATCCCCGTGTGGTCGGCCAAGGCCACCCGCGAGATGATCATAGAAGACGACCAGGAGGAAACATGAGCGACGCTGTGGAGACGCCTGCCCGCGATCCGATCCCGCTCCAGGAGCGGATCATAGAGGATCACCCCCGCCTTGGCCCCGACGACACGTTCTGTTTCGGCTGCCATCCGGGGGTGAGTTGTTTCAACCACTGTTGTAGCGACGTCAACATCTTCCTATCGCCCTACGACGTGCTCCGGATACGGAACCGTCTGGGGATAGGCTCCACCGAGTTCCTGGAGAAGTACGCGCTGCTCCCCGTGAACAAGGAGATGCAGACGCCGGTGGTGCTCCTGAAGATGAGCGACGACGAGGAGAAGAGCTGTCCGTTCGTGGAGGCGGGCGGCTGCTCGATCTACGAAGACCGGCCGTGGCCGTGCCGGATGTACCCGGTGGGGCTGGCCGCGAGTCAGGACACCGAGGATGGGTGGCGCGGCGAGCGGTTCTACTACCTGCTGCGGGAGGACGGCTGCCAGGGGTTCGATGAGCCCCACGAGTGGACCGTCCGCGAGTGGATGGACGACCAGGGCGTGGATGAGTACGACCGCTGGGGCGAGATGTACAAGGAGCTGACGCTGCACGAGTTCTTCCAGAACGGCGGCCAGCTCTCGCCGGAGCGGCTCCAGATGTTCTACACCGCCATGTACGACCTGGACCGGTTCCGCAGCTTCGTCTTCAACAGCTCGCTGCTGGAGAAGTTCTACGTGGACGAGGACCAGGTCGAGGAGATGCGCTACAGCGACGAAGCGCTGCTCCGCTTCGGCTTCCACTGGCTCCGCTTCGCGCTCTTCCGCGAGGCGACCATGCGGATGCGTGAGGAGGCGATGGAGGCGGCGCAGGAGCGGCTGGAGGAAGGGATCATCGAGAACCGGCGGGCCGGGAAGGCTGCGCAGGGAGAGTAGCGATGAACGGAAACGGTGCAGGGAAGGTCCTGGTGGTCGGCGGCGGCATCAGCGGGATCACGGCCGCGGTCGAGGCCTCGGAAGGCGGGGCGGAGGTGGTGCTGGTGGAGAAGGAGCCGTTCCTCGGGGGACGGGTCGCCCGCTCCAACCAGTACTTCCCGAAGCTCTGCCCGCCGACGTGTGGCCTCGAGATCAACCTCCGCCGGGTGAAGACGAGCCCGCGGATCCGGGTCATGACGCAGGCCGAGGTGAAGTCGGTCACCGGTGGGCCGGGCAGCTACGTGGCCACCATCGAGAAGCGGCCGCGCTACGTAAAGGGCAACTGCACGGCGTGCGGTGACTGCGTGGAGGTGTGTCCGGAGGAGCGACCCGACGCCTTCAATCTGGGGATGGGCACCACCAGGGCCGTCTACCTGCCGTTCGACATGGCGTATCCATTCCGCTACGTGATCGACGGCGACGCGTGCCTGGGCGAGGAGTGTGGGAAGTGCGTGGACGCGTGCCCGTACGACGCCATCGACCTGGGCATGGAGCCGGAGACGGAGGAGTTCCCGGTCCAGTCGGTGATCTGGGCGACGGGGTGGGCCCCGCCCGACGCGAGCCGGTTCAAGGGGCTCGGTTTCGGGACGCACCCGGACATCATCACCAACGTCATGATGGAGCGGCTGGCGGCGCCGTCGGGCCCCACGAAGGGGGACGTCACGCGCCCGTCGAACGGCGAGCCGATCCGCTCGGTGGCCTTCGTCCAGTGCGCGGGCTCCCGCGACGAGAACTACTTCCCCCAGTGCTCGGGCGTCTGCTGCCTCGCCTCGCTGAAGCAGTCCCGCTACGTGCGGGAGCGCTACCCGGATGCCGAGATCACCGTCTTCTACATCGACCTCAGGGCGCCGGGCCGTCTGGAGGATTTCCTCCAGGCCTCGGAGCAGGACGAGAAGCTGGAGCTGGTGAAGGGCAAGGTCGCGAAGGTCACGCAGCACGGGGACGGTCTCGAGGTCGAGGCCGAGGACACGCTCTCGGGCGACCGGGTCCGGAAGACCGTCGACCTGGTGGTCCTGGCCACGGGGATGATCCCCACCGACCTGGGGGAGACGGAGATGGAGGGCGGGCTCGCCATCGACGACTTCGGGTTCTTGGTCCCCGAGCAGCGGGCCGGGCTCTACCCGGTGGGCTGCGCGAAGCGACCGACCGATGTGGCGACCTGTGTGCGAGACGCGACCGCGGCGGCCGCCAAGGCCCTCGCGTTCGCCGGCGGCCAGGAGCCCGCCGACCTGCAGCCTGTTGCGGCCGAAGCCGGGGAGTAGAGCCGTGGAAAAGAAGACCGCTGTATACGTCTGTGGTGGGTGTGATATCGGGGCCTCGCTGGACCTAGCCGCGCTGGGCGACGTGGTCACCGACGAGTTCGACGTCGAGATCTGCCGGGAGCACGACTGCCTGTGCGGGGATGCCGGCCGGGAGCTGATCAGCGCCGATATCCGTGACGAGGGTGTGAACACGGTGGTGGTGGGGGCGTGCTCGCCCCGGGTCATGGCCGACGCCTTCACCTTCGATGGGGTCCAGACCGAGCGGGTGAACCTCCGCGAGCACGTGGTGTGGAGCCACGAGCCCAACGACGAGGACACCCAGATGATGGCGGAGGACTACCTCCGCATGGGGCTGGTCCGGGCCGAGAAGGCGAAGATCCCGGTACCGGTGGAAGAGGAGGTCGACAAGACGGTGATGGTAGTGGGTGGCGGCGTCTCCGGAATGGCCGCGGCCCTCGATGCCGCCCGGGCCGGACACGCCGTGGTGCTGGTGGAAAAGGAGGCCGAGCTCGGCGGCTGGATGAGCCGGTTCGGCCGCCAGCTCCAGCACCGGCCGCCGTACCGCGAGGTGGAGACCTCTGACGTGGCGGAGCAGGTGGCCCAGGTCATGGGTGACGACCGGATCACGGTCCACACCGCCACCACCGTCGGCAAGGTCACCGGGCAGCCCGGTCAGTTCGACGTGGAGCTGAACGGGAACGGCGCCGGGGACACCAGCCTCCGCGTGGGCGCTATCGTCCAGGCCACGGGCTGGAAGCCGTACGACGCCTCCCGGCTCGACCACCTCGGATACGGCGCCTCTCCGAACGTGGTGACCAACGTCCAGATGGAGGAGATGGTCACGGCCGGCGAGATCAAGCGGCCCGGCGATGACGCGGCGCCGAAGCGGATCGCGTTCATCCAGTGCGCCGGCTCCCGCGACCAGGATCACCTGCCGTACTGCTCGGCGGTCTGCTGCCGGGTGAGCATCAAGCAGGCGCTCATGGCCCGGGAGATGAACCCGGACGCCGAGGTCTACGTCCTCTACAAGGACATCCGGACGCCCGGACAGTACGAGGAGCTCTACCGCCGGGCGCAGGAGGATCCGGGCATCTTCTTCACCAAGGTGGACGTGACGGGCGTTACGCCGAAGGGCGACGCGCTGGTGGTCCACGGCGAGAACTCGCTCCTCGGGGACGCCATCGAGGTCGAGGCCGACATGGTGGTCCTGGCCACCGGGATGGTGCCCCGCTCCGCCGACGGCGAGAAGATCCGCAAGTTCATCGACGCGAAGAAGATCATCGAGAAGGACGAGGCCGGCGCCCAGCTCGAGGCGGCGAAGGAGACCGTCGAAGAGCTGAAGCACCTCGAGGGTGAGGAGATCCTCAACCTGG
This sequence comes from uncultured Gemmatimonadaceae bacterium, assembly GCA_964605205.1. GTDB lineage: Bacteria > Gemmatimonadota > Gemmatimonadetes > Longimicrobiales > RSA9 > JAWVYT01. The sequence goes on along the minus strand of CAZSBL010000003.1, from coordinate 3,346 downwards.
GCTACCGCCAGGGACCGGACCTGCCCGTCCTCAAGTACGACTTCCCCGACTCCCACTTCATCTGCTTCCCGTACGAGACCCGCCGCACCGGGATCTACGCGGCCGGGACCCTCCGGGCGCCCCAGGACTCCCTCACCGCCCGCGAGGACGGTTCGGGCGCGGCGCTGAAGGCCATGCAGACGGTGGACCTGGCCGCGAAGGGCGAGACGGTGCACCCGCGCTGGGGTGACATGTCGCACCCGGAGTTCGCGCTCCAGCGCTGCACCCAGTGCAAGCGGTGCACGGAGGAGTGCCCGTTCGGCACGCTCAACGAAGACGAGAAGGGGACGCCGAAGCCGAACCCGCTGCGCTGCCGGCGCTGCGGGATCTGCATGGGTGCGTGCCCGGAGCGGATCATCTCCTTCGATGACTACTCGCCGGAGATCGTCTCGTCGATGATCAAGGCCGTCCACATCCCGGACGAGTGGGACGAGAAGCCGCGGCTGCTCGGCTTCCTGTGCGAGAACGACGCCTACCCGGCGCTGGACGCGGCGGGGCTCAACCGGATCCGGCACTCGGCCTACATCCGGTTCGTGCCCGTCCGCTGCCTGGGCTCGATCAACGTGATCTGGCTCAACGACGCCTTCTCCCGGGGCTACGACGGCGTGCTGCTCATCGGCTGCCGCTCGGGGGAGGATTACCAGTGCCACTACATCCAGGGCAGCGAGCTCATGGAGACCCGCAGCAAGAACGTGCGGGAGAAGCTCCAGCAGCTGGCGCTGGAGGAGGAGCGGGTCCGGGTTGAGCAGCTGCCCATCGACCAGTATCACCGGCTGCCGGAGATCATCGACGAGTTCGCCGAGGAGATCGATATGGTCGGCCTGAATCCGTTCAAGGGAATGTGAGGATACCATGCCCGAGGCACTGTCGCTGAATCCGGATCGGGAGTTCGTCGACGCCGTCATCGCGTCGGGCGGGGGCGACCTGAAGAAGTGCTATCAGTGCGCCACCTGCTCCGTGGTGTGCGAGCTGGCGTGCGAGGCCCACGCCTTCCCGAGGAAGGAGATGCACTGGGCCCAGTGGGGGCTGAAGGACCGCCTGGTGAACGATCCGGACATCTGGCTCTGCCACCAGTGCAACGACTGCTCGCAGCGCTGCCCCCGCGGCGCCCGGCCGGGTGACGTGCTGGCGGCGATCCGCCACCAGACCATCCAGCACTTCGCCGTCCCGAACGCCGTGGCCCGTTGGGTCAACTCGGTCCGGGCCACGCCGATCATGCTGGTCCTGGTCCCGGCGCTCCTGCTCGCGGCGGCGCTGCTGGTCCGTGACCCGCTGGCCGCGGCCCTGGGGATCCACGGTGGCCACGACGCGTTCTACGCCGAGTTCTTCCCCCACTGGCTCCTGATCGGGTTCTACACCGGGTTCACCCTCCTGGCTTTCGCCGGGCTGGTGGTCGGCCTGATCCGGTTCTGGAAAGGGATGAGGGCCCAGGATGAAGCGCTGGGCCGCCCGGCACCCGAGCGCGGGTTCCTGCCCAGCCTGATGAACGTGCTGGGTGACATCTTCTCGCATCGGAAGTTCGGGTACTGCGGAGACCAGAAACAGCGCCGGGTGTCTCACCTCATGGTGTTCTACGGCTTCCTGGCGCTCTTCGTGGTTACCGTCTGGGCGGTGGTGGACCTCTACATCATGCCGGGACTGGGCGTCGAGTCCATGTACCCGTTCAACATGAGCCACCCCATGAAGATCCTGGCCAATCTCGGCGGGCTCATCCTGGTGGTGGGCTCCGGGAAGGCCATCTGGGACCGGATCAGGGCGACGGACCAGAAGCACCAGAGCACCTCGTTCGACTGGGTCTTCGTCTGGCTGATCTTCTGGGTGGGTGTGACCGGCTTCGCCACACAGGCGTTCCGGTTCACCGTCACGCCCGAGGCCATGGGCGCGTACGAGTACGCGGCGTACGCCGTCTACTTCGTGCACCTCGTGCTGGTCTTCGGGCTCCTGGTCTACCTGCCCTATTCGAAGTTCGCGCACATGTGGTATCGCACACTGGCCATGACGTACGCCGCCATGACCGGTCGCGTCCCCCACGCGCGCGTGAAGCACTTACCGGGGGAGGACGGTGAGATCGTGACCATCGCCGCGCCGCCCGCAGACGAGCCCGTGCCGGACGAGTCGGCGGCTCCGGACGCCGCCGAAGAGGAGCTGGCCACAACCCAGGTATGAGAGTGGACCCGGCGCCGCAGATGGCGGTGGCCGGACAACTGACGCCGAACAACGGCTGGAAAGAGGAATGGAGCTATGTCGCAACTGGTGAAGCCGCACGGCAAGGACAGGGTGCTCAAGCCCCTTCTGCTGGAGGGCGAGGAGCTCGAGGGCGCACAGGAAAAAGCGGAGACCCTCCGCAAGCTCCCCATGACGTCCCGGGAGGTCGGGGACACCATCATGATGGGGATCGGCGGGTTCACGCCGCTGGAAGGGTTCATGGGCCACGATGACTGGAAGGGCTCGGTCGTCGACATGCAGATGAGCGACGGCACCTTCTGGCCGATCCCGGTGACCTTCTCGGTGACCGAAGAAGTGGCCGAAGAGCTGGAGATCGGCGAGGAGGTCACCCTCTTCGACGAGGATTCGGGCGACATCATGGCCATCCTCACGGTCGAGGAGAAGTACACCATCGACAAGGAACTCGAGTGCAAGGAGGTCTTCAAGACCACCGATCTCGAGCACCCCGGTGTGGCCAAGGTCATGGACCAGCGGGCGGTGAACGTGGCCGGCCCGATCCAGGTCCTGAGCGAGGGCCCGTTCCCGTCGGAGTTCGCCGGGATCTATCAGCGGCCGACCGATGCCCGGGCCATCTTCGAGGAACGGGGCTGGAACACGGTGGCCGCGCTCCAGCTGCGCAACCCGATGCACAACTCCCACGCCTACCTGGCCAAGACGGCCATCGAGGTGACGGACGGGGTCTATATCCATCAGCTGCTGGGCGCGCTGAAGCCCGGCGACATCCCGGCGGATACGCGGGTGAAGTGCATCCAGGCCCTCGTGGACGGCTACTTCCGGCCCGAGCGCGTGGTGCAGGGCGGCTACCCGCTCGACATGCGCTACGCAGGGCCCCGGGAGGCGCTGCTGCACGCGCTCTTCCGCCAGAACTACGGCTGCTCGCACCTGATCGTCGGGCGTGACCACGCCGGCGTGGGTGACTACTACGGGCCGTTCGACGCCCACGAGATCTTCAACGAGCTGCCCGAGGGCGCGCTCCTCACGCAGCCGCTGAAGATGGACTGGACCTTCTACTGCTTCCAGTGCGGCGAGATGGCGTCCATGAAGACGTGCCCGCACGAGGAGAAGGCCGTCATCGACGAGG
>CAZSBL010000002.1:0-75150 GCA_964605205.1 uncultured Gemmatimonadaceae bacterium | reverse complement strand
GGCGCAGCGTCCGTGTGCGGAACGGCCCCGGACGCCGGAAAGCGCCCAGGGCCGAATCCCGCAGTTCCCCGGGGTGGATTCGAACCACCATCTGAGGATCCAAAGTCCTCCGTCCTGCCATTAGACGACCGGGGAATGAGGCCGGCTTGGCCGCACCAAGATGTTCAAGGTCTGCGTCGGGGGCAACGCCACGACCACCGCTCAGCGGGCCCGGAAAAGAAGCTCGGACGTCCTCAACGCGTCCGCGTCCGTGTCACCAGAACGCGGAGCGACGGGTCCAACGCCTCCAGAGCGTCCGCCGCGGCCCGGGCCTCGCCGCCGTCATCGAAGATGCCGAAAACGGTGGATCCGCTGCCAGCCAGGAGCGCCGGGCGGGCGCCGTTCTCCCGGAGCCGGTGGCGGATCGCCTCGAGCTCCGGGTGCCGACGGAAGACGGGGGCCTCGAAGTCGTTGACGGCGTCGCGGGCGATGGCCTCCCAGGACAGCTCGGTGCCGTGGGTGGGCTGGTCCGGCACGTCGGGCGCGGTGACGCCCTGCTCGTTTCGGTCCTGGTCGAGCCAGCGGAACGCTTCGGCGGTGGCCACGGGGAAGTCCGGTATGACCACCACAACGGGACGGGCGGGGAGCGGGGCCAGGGCGGCGAGGCGCTCGCCGCGTCCGGTGCCGTGGGCGAAGGGGGCGCCCATGACGAAGAATGGCACGTCGCTGCCGAGCTCGGTGCCCAGGGCCATGAGGTCGTCGGGCGCCAGGGTGTCCGGGTGAAGGCGTCGCATGGCCCGCAACACGGCGGCGGCATCGCTGGATCCGCCCCCCAGCCCCGCCCCCGCGGGCACCCGCTTCACGAGCCGGATCTCCGGCCCGTTCTCGACCCCCGCCCTCTCGGCGAACGCCCGGGCCGCGCGCACGGCCAGGTTGGCGCCGGGCGGGCCCATCTCCGGGGCCTGCGTCAGCGGCCGGGCGTACCCCACGTCCAGCGCCGGCTCCGGCGCCTCGCCGGGCCGGACTATCACGCTGTCCGCCAGGTGCAGCGCGCAGAAGAGGGTGTCCAGGGCGTGGAACCCGGACGGCTCACGGGGCCCCACCCGGAGCCGGAGGTTGACCTTGGCCGGAGCCGCGACGGTGATCTTCACCGGCCGCCTCCCGGCTCGCGGGACCCGGGGTCGCCGGGCGCGTCGGGTACGGGTGACGCGGGCGTCGCGTTGTCGCCACGCTCCTCGACGGCCCGCTCCACGGCGTCCTCGCTCCGGCCCACCTCGCTCCACGAGAGCCCGAGCCGCCACACGTAGTACAGGCCGATCACCGTGATGGGGACGAACCCGGCCAGGTGGAACCCCACGGCGAAGGCCACGGCGTGACCGGTGGCGGCGCCCCACACCTCGACCAGCCCGATCCGTGCGGCGGCCTCGAAGACGCCGAAGAACCCCGGCGCAGACGGGAGGGCCACGGCCAGCGAGATGATGCTCTGGAGGAAGATGGCCGCCACGAAGGGGAGATGGATGTCGAAGGCCAGCATCCCCACCCAGAACGCCAGGGCGCCGGAGAGCCAGATCACGAGGGACCAGGCGAAGGCCCGCAGCACGAGCCGCCAGTCGCGCACGGCGGCGATCCCCTCGAGGAACGCCTCCAGCGCGTCCACCACCGGTCGGCGGAAGCTCCGGGGGATGAAGCGCGCCACGGTGCCCTCGAACCAGCGGACCGACTGCTCCGGCCGGGCCACCATGGCCAGCATGACCACGAACACGGCCAGGAAGAGGAGCCCGATCCAGAGGGCCGGCGTGCCGAAGTCCCGGCCGGAGACGTCGGGGAACGTCGGCCACGCCAGCGCGGCCAGGAGGAAGAGCACGATGACGATCCCGTCGAACATCCGCTCCACCACCAGCGACCCGAAGGACGCCGACATGCGGACGGGCTCGAGGCGGCTCAGGGCGTACGCCCGGGCGAACTCGCCCACCCGGGCCGGGAGCAGGTTGTTGGCCATGAAGCCGATGGAGGTGGCGGCGAACCGGGGCCGGAAGCGGGGGGTGGCGTACGCCGGTGCCAGGAGCGGCTTCCAGCGGAGCGCCCGGAGCGGGAACGGGACCGTGGCCAGGAGACCCGCCAGCGCCAGCAGGAAGAGGTCGGCGCCCCGGATCCGGGCCCACACCTCCGCCAGGTGCACGTCCCGGAACGCGAACCAGAGGAGCCCGACGCTGATGAGGATGCCGAGGACCGCCTTCCAGTCGAGGAAGGCGCTCGTCGACGGCGAGCCGCCCGGCGTCGAGGTCCCGCCCCGGCTCACTTCTCGCCCAGGCGGATCAGATCGAACAGCTCGTCGAGGATCGGCCCCGGCGGGTCGCCGGCCATGATGGCGTCCTCCAGCGGCTCCCGGAGCGCCCGGGCGCGCTCCAGCGCCGCTGTGCCGCTGTACTCCAGCGTCTCCATCGGCACGATCTCTTCCGTGGTCTCGTTCCGCTCCTGCTCTTCCATCGGTGGCTCCCTCTCGTCCTGTTCCAACCGGCCCTCCCGGACCGCGTCCACTCCCCGGGCCAGCGATCGAATCCCTTCTCGCACCCGGCCCGCCAGATCATCATCCCACGTTCCCTCGCCCCGGGCCGCCGCCTTCAGCGCCTCTTCCAGCGCCCGGGCCTCTTCCGCCAGCTCGCCAAACCGCGCCACCTGGGCGCTGCCCCGGAGCTGACGCACCGTCCGGTAGACGACGCCCGGGTCCGGGTCCCGACCGCCCAGCTCCGTCTCGAGCGCGTCCAGGCACTCCCTCGCCTCGTCCACGAAGTAGGCGGACACCCGGTTCATCCGTCCGCCCGGGCCTCCCGCAGGATCGCCTTCATCTCCCGCACCGCCGCCTCCAGTCCGGTGAACACCGACCGGCTCACCACGCTGTGCCCGATGTTCAGCTCCTCGATCTCGGCGATGGCGGCTACGGGTGTCACGTTTTCGTAGGTGAGCCCGTGCCCCGCGTGCACGTCGAGCCCCAGCGATCGGGCCAGCGCGGCGGCCCGCTCCAGCCGGTCCAGCTCCACCGGCGCGCCCCGTCCCGGGCGCCACGCGTTGGCGTACTCACCGGTGTGCAGCTCGATGGCGTCGGCGCCCAGGTCCCGGGCCCGGTGCAGCGTGTCGGGGTCGGGATCGATGAAGAGCGACGTCTTCACGCCGGCCTTCCGGATCGCCTTCAGCGCCGGGGCGATCCGGTCCGATCCATCGCCGTCCAGCGCGAGCCCACCCTCGGTGGTGATCTCCTGCCGCTTCTCCGGGACCAGGGTGACGGCCATGGGCGCCAGCTCCGTGGCGATCCCCACCATCTCGTCGGTGGCGGCCATCTCCAGGTTCACCCCCGTACGGCACGTCTCCATGAGGAGCCGCACGTCCCGGTCCTGGATATGGCGACGGTCCTCCCGCAGGTGCACGGTGATCCCGTCCGCGCCGCCCTGCTCCACCAGCACGGCGGCGCGCACAGGGTCTGGCTCGTCGGTCATCCGGGCCTGCCGGATGGTGGCGACGTGGTCGATGTTGATATGGAGTCGCATCAGTCTCGCAGCAGTGCCTCGATGGCGGCGGCCCGGTCGGGGTCCAGCCCCACGTTCCGGGCCAGCTCCAGGGTCTCCAGTCCGAGTGCCGAATATAGGCGCCGCTCCCTGGGCGACAAGCGCGAGAGGTGGAGCCGAACGGTGTCCACATCCCCGCGTGCCACGGGCCCCGTCAGCGCGGCCCCGAGCCCCAGCTGCTCCACGTTGTCCATGGTGCCCCGCATGAGCGGGAGCGCAGCGGCCACGGCGTCGTCCTCGGCGATCCCGGCCTCCGCCAGCGTGCGGGCGATGGTCGCCGCGGCGGCCAGGACGTAGTTCGACGCGAAGACGGCGGCGGCGTGGTAGAGCGGCCGGAGCGCCGGCGGGATCACCAGCGGCTGACCCTCCAGCGCGTTTACCAGCCGTCGGGCGGCGGTCAGGGCACCGGGCTGCCCGGCGATGGCGTAGGCGCACCCCCGGAGCCGGCCGGCTCCGGACCACGGGTCGGCCACCGTCTGGAGCGGGTGCAGGGAGCCCACCGTGAAGCCGGCGGTGTGGAGCGGGGTCAGCACGTCGGTGGACAGGGCGCCCGAGAGGTGGAGCGCCACGCACGGCGAGGGCGTTTTGCCGAGCCGGGCCACCTGGTTGGCCACGTCGTGGAGGGCGTCATCGGGGACGGCCAGGATCAGGACGTCGGTCTCGTCGGGGAGCGGGCCGTGGCCCACGCGGTAGTCCACGCCGTCGGTCTCGAAGAGCGGGTGCGGCGGCGGCTCGGGCGAGCGCCCGAAGTAGGTCAGCGTCTCCACGGCGCCGCCCTGCATCAGCGCACCTCCCAGCGCCAGCCCCATCCGGCCGGGCCCGATCACGGCGACCCGATCGCTCACGCCGCCCCGTTGATCTGGACGCCCTCACGCTGCTTCAGCCGCCCCAGCGTGGGCTTCGGCAGCCGGGCCAGGAGATCGATGGTGGTGCCGTGCTCCTCCTGGCGGATCACCTCGCCCTCCCGGTACACCGTGGCCAGGCTCTCACCGTCGGCGGCCGGGATCAGGACGTGGACCTCGGGCCGCTGGTCCCGGATCTGGTCCTCCAGGAAGTCCACCAGCCCCACCAGGCCCTCTTGCTCCACCGTGGACGTGTAGACGGCCGGCTCCGGGTACAACGCCTCCACTCGGTGGCGGAGCGCGTTCTCCTCATCGTGGGTGATCAGGTCCATCTTGTTGAAGACCAGCGCCACGGGCACGTCCGCCATCTCCAGGTCCCGAAGCACCTCCTCCACCACCGCTTTCTGCTCCTGCCAGCGGGGGTGAGACCCGTCGATCACGTGGAGCAGCACGTCGGCCTCCTCCGCCTCCTCCAGCGTGGCCCGGAAGCTCGCCACCAGGTGATGGGGCAGCTTGCGGATGAACCCGACCGTGTCCGTGACCAGCACGGCCGACCCCATGGGCAGCTCGACGCGGCGGGTGGCCGGGTCGAGGGTGGCGAAGAGCCGGTCCTCGATGAACAGGTCGGAGCCCGACATCGAGCGCAGAAGGCTCGACTTGCCGGCGTTGGTGTAGCCCACCAGCGCGGCCTGGAAGACGTCCTCACGACGCTTCCGCTGCGTGGCCCGCCGCTGCGCCACCGTCTCCAGCTTCTCTCGCAGGTCGGCGATCCGCCGGCCGATGATCCGACGGTCGGTCTCCAGCTGCGTCTCACCGGGGCCCCGGAGCCCGATCCCGCCCCGGATCCGGGAGAGGTGGGTCCACATCCGCTTCAGCCGCGGCAGCAGGTACTCGAGCTGCGCCAGCTCCACCTGCAGCTGCGCCTCCGTGGTCCGGGCCCGGGTGGCGAAGATGTCCAGGATCAACTCCGTTCGATCCATGACCCGGACATCCAGCAGGTCCTCCAGGTTCTTCCCCTGGGCCGGCGTGAGCTCGTCATCGAAGATGACCACGGTGGCCTCCCGCTCCCTGGCCACCTTCTTCAGCTGCTTCGCCTTCCCTTCCCCGATGAAGTACTTCGGCTGGGGCGCGTCCAGTCGCTGGATCAGGACCGCCACCACGTTCGCGCCGGCCGTGTCCGCCAGCCGGCCCAGCTCCTCCAGGTGCTCGTCCGCCTCTTCCGGCGTGACCCGGCCCGCGGGCGCTCCCACCAGGACCGCCCGCTCCTCCGGCTCCTCCAGCGAAATCGGTTCTCTTATGCTGCCTCCTCTTCGCTTCTCTACCGAACGCCGCCCGGCGTCACGGTCCCGCTGTGCCGGTACTGGATGTCCCGAGCCACCGGCTGCTCCACCGCCACCAGCCCGTCCACTCGGTACCCGAACGAGCCCCGATCCAGGAGCCCGCGCACGGCACTTCCCAGTCCACGATAGCTGAACTCCACGGGGATCACCACGCTCGCCGTGTCACCGGCACCGATCCGGAACCCCTCTTGCCACCGGCCCTCGGCGAAGTCGAGCCACCCATCGCCCTCGGGTTCCTCGAAATCCAGGTCGTATGTCAGCCCGCCCGCCCGGATCGCGAACCGGTTCGGGTTGTACACGCCCAGCTCCACGTCGATCACGCCGCCCCGGATCCCAAGGGAGACCAGGCGCGCTCCGCTCAGCCACACGTCCGGCTGACTCACCTTCGGCGCGCACGCCGAAGCGGTGAGGAGCCCGAGGGCCAAGATCAGCGTCATCCGTCGCAGTCCGTTCATTGATCGCCTGGTACACCGTCATCGTCCGACGGGTTCTTCGGGGCCTCGGTCTCACGGCGCCGCTCGGCCCACCACGCCAGCCGCTCGGTGATCCGCTTCTCGTGGCCGAAGCGGCTCGGCTCGTAGAACGTGATACCCCGCAGCGATTCCGGCAGGTACTCCTGCGCGGTGATATGGTCCTCGGACTCGAACGCGTAGCTGTACCCCTTCCCGTAGCCCAGCTCGTCCATCAGCTCCGTGGGCGCGTTCCGGATATGGAGCGGGACCGGCGCGGCCGGCGTGTCCCGGGCCGCCGCCCGGGCCGCGCCGAACGCCGTGTACAGGCGGTTCGACTTCGGCGCCGTGGCCAGGTAGACCGCCGCCTCCGCCAGTGCCAGGTCGCCCTCCGGCGAGCCGAGCATGTGATACGCGTCCCGGGCGGCCACCGTCACCTCCAGCGCCGTCGGGTCCGACAGCCCGATGTCTTCCACCGCCATCCGGATCAGCCGCCGGGCGATGTAGAGCGGCGCCTCGCCGCCCTCCAGCATCCGGGCGAGCCAGTAGAGCGCCCCGTCCGGATCGCTGCCCCGGATCGATTTGTGGAGCGCGGAGATCAGGTTGTAGTGCTCCTCACCGCTCTTGTCGTAACGGGCGAACCGCCGCTGGAGCGCCTCCCGGGCCCGATCCTCGTCCACCGTGCCGCCCTCACCCGCCAGCGTGGCGGCGGTCTCCAGCGCGTTCAGCGCCCGGCGGGCATCGCCATCGGCCTGCTCCGCCATCAGCGCGACCGCCCCGTCGGTCACCTCGAGGCCGCGGCCGCCGAGCCCGCGGTCTTCGTCGGCCAGCGCCCGCCGGAGGATGGTCTCGAGCTCGTCCGCCTCCAGCGGCTCCAGCACGAAGACCCGGGCCCGGCTCAGCAGCGCGCCGATCACCTCGAACGAAGGGTTCTCCGTGGTGGCCCCGATCAGTGAGACCGTCCCGGCCTCCACGTGGGGCAGGAAGGCGTCCTGCTGCGCCTTGTTGAAGCGGTGGATCTCGTCACAGAAGAGGATCGTGCGCCGGCCCGTGGCCCGGAGCCGGGTCTCCGCCTCCTTGATGATCTCCCGCACCCGGGGGATGCCCTCGGTCACGGCGCTGAACGGGACGTACGCCGCGTCGGTGCGCTCGGCGATGACCCGGGCGATGGTGGTCTTCCCCGTCCCCGGCGGTCCCCAGAGGATCAGGCTGCCCACCTCGTCCTTCTCGATCAGCTCCCGCAGCGCCCGGCCTTCACCCAGGATGTGCTCCTGGCCCACGAACGCGTCCAGCGTACGGGGCCGCATCCGGGCGGCCAGCGGGGCGTTCGGGTCGTCCGGGGCGCGGGTTCCGCCGCCCGGGCCGTCCTGGTCACCCGGCGCCCGGTCGGGGAACAGCTCCAGGTCACTCATCGAGCCACTCCTCCCGGACCATCTCCAGGAGCGCCTCCCGGGCGTTCAGCGACGGCTCTTCCATGACCCGGTCAAGCAGCTCCTCCAGGATCTCCTTGAAGACCGGCCCCGGCTCGAGCCCCAGCCCCATCAGGTCGTGTCCGCCGATGGCCAGCGCGTCGGTGGAGAGCGGCGGGTCTTCCCGGAGCACCCGGCGCACCTTCGCCCACCGCTCCAGCAGGTCGGCGGGACGGGGGTCCGGGCCGCCCGGGCCACCCGGGCCGGCGGCCTCCCCCTCCACGGCCGCGGCGTCCACGGCGGCGCCGGGCCTTGCCGCCCGCCAGAGGGCGAACCGGAGCCGGAAGAGGTCGTAGACCAGGTCGGTGCCCACGTGCCGGAGCCAGCGCCGCACCACCGGGTCCGGCGAGTCGGGCGGGAACAGCTCGGGCTGGTGCCGCACGAGCCGCGAGACCCGGTCGATGTCCGCGTTGGAAGCCTTCAGACGACGCATGACGTCTTCGGCCTTCTTCCCGCCCAGCACCTCATGCCCGGTGTACCGCCAGCCGCCCCGCAGGTCCTTCGTCCGGGCGGCGGGCATGCCCACGGCGTGCAGGAGCGCCGCCACCCGCAGCGTCGACCGCGACGGCGGCAACGCGTCCACCGCCCGCAGGCTCAGCGCCCACACCTCACCCCCGCCATCGGGCAGCTCCTGCACCACCGCAGCCAGCTCCGGGTACCAGACCGGGAGCACCCCCGCCCGGTGGTACAGCTCCAGCGACCGCGACGCGGTCCGGATCCCGGCCATGATCTTGTACAGCTCCTCTCGCACCCGCTCCGCGGAGAGCCCGTCGAGGTGGCCCACCGCGTCCTTCAGCGCCGCCCAGGTGTCCGGCTCGATCTCCAGCTCGAACCGGCTGGCGAAGCGGAGCGCCCGGAGCACCCGCAGGTAGTCCTCGGCGAACCGCTCCCCGGGCTCGTCCACGGTCCGCAGCCGGCCCTCCTCCAGGTCCCGGGCGCCACGGTAGGGATCCATCAGCTCGCCCCGCAGCGGGTGCCACGCCAGCGCGTTGATGGTGAAGTCCCGGCGGGAGAGGTCCTCCTCGATGGAGTCGGCGTACTCCACCACGGCGTGACGGCCGAAGGTCTCCACGTCACGGCGGAAGGTGGTCACCTCGTAGAGCGCATCGCCCTGGAGCACGCCCACCGTGCCGTGGTCGACCCCGATGGGCACGGTGCGGCGGAAGAGATCCATGACCTCCTCGGGGGTGGCCCGGGTGGCCAGGTCCCAGTCGCCGGCGGGGATCCCGGCGATCCGGTCGCGTACCGCGCCACCCACCGCCCACGTCTCGTAGCCGGCGTCCTCCAGCTGCCGCGCGATGGCCCGGACGGCGTCCGGGGGGTCCAGCTCCATTACCCGCAGAGTACGGCACCTCCATTGACGTTCATGATCTCGCCCGTCACGTGACGGGCCAGCGGCGAGCAGAGGAAGAGGATCGGACCCGCCACGTCGTCGGCCGACGCCACGCGGCCCAGGGGGATCGTCGCCTCGATCTCCTCCCGCCCGCCCTCGGCGTACGGCACCTCGGCCATCTCGGTGTCGATCCAGCCGGGAGCCACGCAGTTGACCGTGATGTCCCGGGGGCCCAGCTCCACAGCCACGCCCTTCACCAGCGAGCCCAGCGCCCCCTTCGACGCCGCGTAGTCGCCGTGGTTGGCCTCGCCCCGCTGGCCGGCCGTCGAGCCGACGATCACGATCCGACCCTCGTCCGACAGCATCCGTGCCGCCGCCCGGACGCAGTAGAATACACCGTCCAGGTTCACGCCGAGCGTGCGACGCCACTGGGCGGTGCTCATCTCGGCGATGGGCACGTCTTCCGGCGGCCAGACCCCGGCGTTCGCCACCAGGATGTCCAACCCGCCGAACTCCGTCTCCGCCTTCTGGAACAGCTCCTCCACCTCCTCCGGCTCCGCCAGGTCTCCGGCGTGGGCGAACGCCCCCACACCCAGCCCCCGCAGCTCCTCCACCAGCGCGTCGGCCTCCTGCCGCCGGGACCGGTACGAGATCCCCACATCGGCCCCGGCCTTCGCCAGCATCCGGGCCGTGGCGGCGCCCACGCCCCTCGACCCGCCCGTGACCAGCGCCCGCTTACCCTTCAGATCGATCCGCATGATAGCGCTCTTCCACGAGTTCACAGATGATGTGCCCGATGGCCAGCTGCAGCTCCTGGGCGTGAGCGCCCTCGTCGGTGGGCAGGATCACGGCGTGGTCAACCAGCCCCTTCAGCTCGCCTCCACCCTTCGCCAGCATGGCCACCGTGGTCACGCCCCGCTCCCGGGCCATCTCCGCCGCCCGGAGCAGGTTCGGTGAGCTGCCCGACGTACTGTGCAGGAAGAGGACATCACCGCGCTGGCCCAGCGCGTCCACCTGCCGGGCGAAGACCCGCTCGAAGCCCAGGTCATTGGCGCCGGCCGTCAGCAGCGACGTGTCGGTGGTCAGCGCCAGCGCGGGCAGCGCCGGGCGGTCATCCCGGAACCGGACCACGTACTCGGTGGCCAGATGCTGCGCGTCGGCCGCAGAGCCGCCATTGCCGCAGAACATCAGCTTCTTCCCGGCCAGCACCGCCTCCGCGGCCACGGCGGCCACCTCCGCCACCTCGCCGGCCATCTCCTCGGCCACCCGCGTGGCCAGCTCGGCCAGCGCGCTCAGGCGCGCCTGCGTCCGCTCCACAGCGGGACTCCTCATCGCGTCATCAGCTCCGAGAAACGGTCGAAGTCCAGCGACACGGTGAGCGACTCCAGCGCTTCCGGGCCCACCTCCGCCGCCGCCTCACACGCATAAGTCAACAGCGCGTCCGCGGCCAGGAGCGTCATGGCGGAGGCCCGGTCCGACGGGCCGTCCACCACCCCCTGGAGCGCGATCAGCGCCGCCGCCGCGAATCGGTCGTGCAGTGCTCTCGACGCGTCGGTCTCCACCAGCAGCCCGTCGATCTCGGCACGGACCGACGGCGGCGCCGGCTCCCGCCGGGCGTCGAGCCAACGAGCCGCGTCCGTCACGCGCCTTCCAGGAGTGAACGGACGATCTCCGGCGCCTTCGCCAGCGCCTCATCCACCCGGCTGTCGTCGCCCACGCCGCCCTGGGCCATGTGGGGACGCCCGCCGCCGGAGCCGCCGGTGAGCTGGGCCACCTCCCGGACCACCCGGTCCGCGCGCACGCCCTTGCCGATCAGGTCGTCGGTCACCACGGAGAAGAGCGAGGTCGAGCCGCCCGCCCGGGCCGCCAGCACCACCACACCACTCCCCAGCCGATCCCGGAGCTGGTCGCCCAGCGCCCGCAGCTCATCCTGGTCCGCCACCTCGATGGCGGTGGCCAGCACCCGGGCGCCGTCCACCTCGGCTGCGCCCTCCACCAGCTCACCCACCCGGTCCGCGGCCCCTTCCTTCCGGGCCCGCTCGAGTTGCTTCTCCATCTCCCGGTGCTCCTCCTGGAGCTGGCCCACCTTCCGGACCACCATGTCCGTCGGCACCCGCAGCACGTCGGCCGCCTCCCGCAGCCGGTCCTGCTGCTCCTTCACCACCCGGTACGCCTCCCGGCCCGTGACCGCCTCGACTCGCCGCACCCCGGCGCCGGTGCCCGTCTCGCTCACGATCCGGAACAGCCCGATCTCACCGGTGTGCCGCACGTGCGTGCCGCCGCACAGCTCCATGCTCACGCCCGGGATCCGGATCACCCGCACCGTGTCGCCGTACTTCTCGCCGAAGAGAGCCATGGCCCCCTCCTCGATGGCGCGGTCGTAGGCCAGGAAGTCCACCCGCACGTCGTGGTCCCGGAGGATCGCCTCGTTCACCAGGTCCTCCACCCGACGGATCTGCTCCGGCGTCATGGGCTCCGGGTGCGAGAAGTCGAACCGAAGCCGGTCCGGCGCCACCAGCGACCCGCGCTGCAGCACGTGGTCGCCCAATACCTCCCGCAGCGCCGCGTGCAGGAGGTGCGTGGCCGTGTGGTTCCGCTCCGTGTCGTGCCGCGTCGGCGACGCGACCCGGGCCTCCACCGGGATCGGCCCATCGGCCCCGGAGAAGTCACCCTCCACGTCGCCCATCACCGCCGAGCGGCCGCCCACGCTCCGCACGTCGTCCACCGCCATCCGCCAGCCGTCACCCGCCACCTCGCCCGTGTCGCTGATCTGGCCGCCGGCCTCCACGTAGAACGGGTTCTCCCGCAGCTGTAGCGCCGCACGGCCGTCCTCGCGACGGAACGCCACCACCTCCGTCTGAACGGCCGTGGCCTCGTAGCCCACGAACTCCTGCTCCGGCTCGGGCTCCAGCTCCGTCCAGCCCCGGGCCAGCGCGTCACCGTGCTCGATGTCGGCCTCCGCCCGGTCCTCTCTGGAGCGACGACGCTGCTCCTCCAGCGCCGCTTCGAATCCCGCCATGTCCACGTCATAGCCCCGCTCCTCGGCCATGAGCTCCGTCAGGTCGATGGGGAAGCCGTACGTGTCATAGAGACGGAACGCGTCCTCGCCGGCGATGGTCCCGGACTCGCCTTCCGGCGCCACCTCCTCGAACCGCTTCATCCCCTCGTCGATGGTGGCCAGAAACCGCTCCTCCTCCGTCCGCGTGGCCCGCAGCAGGTGCTCCCGACGCTCCTCCAGCTCGGGGTACGCGTCGCCCATCTGGTTGATCACCTCGTCCACCACCTCCACCAGCGTCGGCTCCCGGCGGCCCATCAGCCACGCGTGACGGATGGCACGACGCATGACCCGCCGCAGCACGTAGCCCCGCTCCGTATTGCTCGGGAACACCCCATCGGCCAGGAGGAACGCCGTGGCCCGGGCGTGATCGGCCAGGACACGGTACGAGACGCCCTCGTCGCCCGGATCGTACGGCGTCCCCACCACACCCACCGCCCGCTCGATCAGCGCCTGGAAGAGGTCTGTCTCGTAATTCGAGTCCACGCCCTGGAGCACCGCCGCCAGCCGCTCCAGCCCGGCGCCCGTGTCGATGGACGGGCTCGGCAGCGGGTGAAGCTCGCCGTCGGCGGCCCGGTTGTACTGCATGAAGACCAGGTTCCACAGCTCCAGGAACTCACCGGCCTCGCCCTTGACCTCGAACTCCTCCGCCGTGATCTCCGTGCCCCGCTCCACCTCGGGCCGCATGTCGTAGTGGATCTCGCTGCACGGGCCGCACGGACCCGTGTCGCCCATCTGCCAGAAGTTGTCCTTGTCGCCCAGCCGGTGGATCCGGCTCTCCGGCAGACCCGCCACCTCCTGCCACAGCGCGTACGCCTCATCGTCCGTGTGGTGCACCGTGGCCCAGAGCCGATCCTCGGGCAGCCCGTACTCCTCCGTGAAGAGCCGCCACGCGAAGTCGATGGCGTCCCGCTTGAAGTAGTCGCCGAACGAGAAGTTGCCCAGCATCTCGAAGAAGGTGTGGTGCCGCGCCGTACGGCCCACTTCCTCGAGGTCGTTGTGCTTCCCGCTCACCCGCAGGCACTTCTGCGACGTGGTGGCCCGCTCGATCCCCGGGTCTTCCTCCCCCAGGAACACACCCTTGAACTGCACCATCCCC
This sequence comes from uncultured Gemmatimonadaceae bacterium, assembly GCA_964605205.1. Taxonomy (GTDB): domain Bacteria; phylum Gemmatimonadota; class Gemmatimonadetes; order Longimicrobiales; family RSA9; genus JAWVYT01. Next base: position 62,024 of record CAZSBL010000002.1, on the reverse strand, counting down.
GCGTTCACGAACATCAGCGTCGGGTCATTCTTCGGCACCAGCGGCGAGCTGTGCCGGATCGCGTGACCCTCACGCTCGAAGAACTCCAGGAACGTGCTGCGAATTTCGCTTGCCTTCATGCTCGCTTCGTCGACTGGTTGATGCGGCCTCGAGCCAAACGCCCAATATAGAGGCTGGCTCCCCCGATGCGAAGCACCGGCAAGGGCTGTACCCCGAAGCCCGCCTCAGGGTACATCCGGCGTCGTGCTCGCCACACCGACCCATCCCACTACCGCGGTCGGCGCCCACGCTGGCTGTAAAGTATCCTTTACATAATGGAGCCGTTCCTTTACATTGGGCCCACACTCGCCACGGGAGGGGTTATGTCGGAGCATTCGAACGCGGACCGCCGCAACGACCCCATCGAGGACCCCGCCGAATGGCCTTACACGACCCTTCTGCTGTTCGGGTACTTCGGGCAGAACACGCCGGCCGGGAAGCGGCTGTCACGGCGCACGAATGCGTTCATGGCGCTGTTCGTGGTATGCATGTTCACGAGTGGTGCCCGGGACGGATATCACGCGCTGCCCGACCTCCTGTGGGTGCTTGGGATTCCCGCGTCGGTGATCGGGATCTGGTGGGCCTACTCACGCTATCTGCGATCCCTCGATGAGTTGAGCCAGATGCTGCAGCTGAAGGCGTTCGCCTTCGGGTACGGGGCCGCCATGACGCTCATGGCGGTGGGCTTGGCGGTGGCGTGGATCGCCCCTACCCCGCGGGCGCCAAGGGAGCTTCTGGTGCTGCCGGTGTTCGCCGAGGTCTTCAGGGGTCTGGCGCTGGCGCACCTGGCCCGGCAGTACCGATGAAGAACCGGATTCGCGTACACCGCGCGGAGCGGGGGTGGTCGCAGGCCGACCTGGCGGAGCGGCTCGGCGTCTCCCGCCAGACGGTGAACGCCATCGAGAACGAGCGGTACGACCCGAGCCTGCCGCTGGCGTTCGAGATCAGCCGGGTATTCGATGTCCCGATCCCGAAGATCTTCCTCTACGAGGCCAGCGCCGAGGGCGAAGAATGAAGCCCTTGAAGCGAGGCGACCGGACCCGCGTACGTGCACCGGAACCGACACGCTGCAACAACTGAACGGAGAAGTCACATGAAGCGCCGTTGGAAGCACCTCGGACCGCTGGCCACCGCCGCACTGTTGTTCCTTACCGCGTGCGGCGAGAGCGGCGGTGATTGGCAGGGCACGGTCACCGACAGCGCCGGCGTGGAGATCGTCATGAACGCCGGTGATGGGCTCTGGGGCCCCGGCGATGCCTGGACCGTGGAGCAGGAGCTGGTGATCGGGACGGCGGAAGGGGAGCCCGCGTACCAGTTCGGCCAGATCGCCGGCATCGACGTGGGCGAGGATGGCCGGATCTACGTGATCGATCAGCAGGCCCAGGAAGTCCGGGTCTTCTCACCCGAGGGCGAGTACGTACGCATCATCGGCCAGGGCGGGGCGGGGCCCGGTGAGCTGGGGCTGGGGGCGGGCCCGGTCTTCGTCACGTCCGGCGACACGGTGGTGGTGCCCGATGCCGCGCAGCAGCGCATCACCCTGTACACAGCCGATGGCGAGCCGGCCGGCAGCCATCAACTCCCCATGACCAGCGGGATCTCGGTCAAGTGGATGGAGACACCGGGCAACGACCTTGTACAGCAGGCCATGGTCATGGCGTTCCCCGGCCAGGAGGACGTGGAACAGAAGAACCTGCTCATCCGGCGCGAGCCTTCGGGAGCGGTGATCGACACGCTCGTCGAGATGCCCATCGGCGGCTCGGTCAGCTTCGCCGGCAACACGCCCAACATCACCCTATTCGAGTCCGAGCCGATGTGGACGCTGGGGCCCGACGGCCGCCTGTACACCGGCGTGAACTCCGAATACAGCCTCGAGACGCACGGGCCCGATGGCCAGCTGCTCCGGATCGTCCGGAAGCCGTTCGAGCGCCGCACCATCAGCGACAGCGACCAGGCCGATTTCCGCCGCATCGTGGAAGGGCTCTGGCGCGACCAGGGAATGCCGCCGGAGGCGCTCGGCGTGATGTCGCAGGCCCTAGGATTCGCCGAGTTCTACCCGGCCTACGCCAACATCATGGGCGGACCGGAAGGCAGCCTCTGGGTCCAGCGGATCCAGACGCCCGACGAGATCCGCGAAGCCGGCGGCACCTTCGACATCCAGGACATGGGCAGCGCCACCTGGGAGATCTTCGACGACCAGGGCCGCTACCTCGGCACCCTGGAGATGCCGGCCCGCTTCACTCCCCTCTCCTTCATCGATGGCGACCTCTGGGGCATGCTCCGCGACGACCTCCACGTCCAGTACGTGGCGCGGATGACGATCGACACCGGTACGGCGGTGGAAACCGCCGGATAGCCCACCGGGCGGCATGAGCCCGCCGCGCCCACGATGGCCACGGAATAAACGAGGCCCCCGCGGCGGGCCGCTACTCGTCGTCGGACCCCTCGTCGGAGCCGTCATCGGCGTCGTCCGAATCGTCATCATCAGAGGCGGGGTCGCCGCCCTTCATCCCCAGCTCGATCTTGACCTGCTCCTCGATCTCCTTGGAGACGTCCTCGTTCTCCTTGAGGAACTGCTTTGCGTTCTCCCGGCCCTGGCCCAGGCGCGTCTCGCCGTACGAGTACCACGCGCCCGCCTTGTCGACGATCCCCAGCTCGTCGCCCAGGTCCAGGATCAGCCCCGCGTGGCTGATCCCCTCGTTGTACATGATGTCGAACTCCGCCTGACGGAACGGCGGCGCCATCTTGTTCTTCACCACCTTCACCCGGGTCCGGTTCCCCACCAGCTCGTTCCCGTCCTTGATCGCCCCGATCCGGCGGATGTCCATCCGCAGAGAGCAGTAGAACTTCAGCGCCCTACCACCCGTGGTGGTCTCCGGGTTGCCGAACATCACACCGATCTTCTCACGGATCTGGTTCGTGAACACCACCGAGGTCCGCGACCGGTTCACGGCGCCCGTGATCTTCCGCATCGCCTGGCTCATCAGCCGCGCCTGCAGGCCGACGTGGCTGTCGCCCATCTCCCCCTCGATCTCGGCCCGCGGCACCAGCGCCGCCACCGAGTCGATCACCACCACATCGATGGCCCCCGACCGGATCAGCACCTCCGTAATCTCCAGAGCCTGCTCACCCGTGTCCGGCTGGCTCACCAGCAGGTTGTCCACGTCAACACCCAGCTGCTGGGCATAGCGGATGTCCAATGCGTGCTCCGCGTCCACGAACGCCGCCACCCCACCCTCTCGCTGGGCGTTGGCGATGATGTGCAGACAGAGCGTGGTCTTCCCGCTCGCTTCCGGTCCGTACACCTCCGTGACCCGACCCCGCGGGATCCCCCCGATGCCGATAGCCGCGTCCAGGTTGATGGCACCCGTCGAGATCGCCGCCACTTCCGTGCGGGCGCCCTCCTCGCCCATTCGCATGATCGAGCCCTTCCCGTACGCCCGCTCGATCTGCTGGATCGCTACGTTCAGCGCCTTTTCCTTTTCCTTCGTCAGCTCCGCCATCACTCACCTGTCGCCGGGTTCGTTCGCTCGATACCTGCCGCACGGGGCGGCATGGGGTCGTCTCTGCCAAGATGCCCGCCCCTCCAGTCCGGCGGAAGGGCGCAACGGGACAACTGCATGCCGGAATCGGCCGTCTTTCGATGTCCCGAATATAAACCGAAGACAGTGTAGCCCCTGCCTCGCTCCGATGCAAGGGCGGATTCACGGCCCCGGTGAGATGGAAAGCTCGCGGCACGGCCACGTTCGTTCATTCACGCAAAGGCGCGAAGAACTCCGAAGACGCCAAGAGCTGGGGGGAAGCCTGCGGGCCGGGCTACGCCACCCTCACGGCGCGCTGGGTTTCCCGGACGGTGCCGGCTCCACAGCGAACCCGAACCCGCCGGCCGAACCCGCCGGCCCGAACCCATGACCCGCAATCTGACTCCGCCGGAATGACGGAGCACCTGCGGCGAGCTCGAGCTTCGCGGCTCGAAGCCCCTCTTCGCGTCTTCGCCTGAAGCAGCTAGGCTGCTGCTGCGCGAACGGGGGGGATTCCACCGCGAACGAACGGGACCCCGCTGGGTCGTGCTACCCGCGAACGCGTCCGACCTGTGCCTGGTACGACTGGAAGACGCCGGGCCCCACCGGTACGTAGAGGATCCGGAACGGCGAGGAGGCCGTGACCTCGCCGAAGACGTTCACGCCGTGGAAGTCGCCCACGATCTTCATGCTGCGGCAGTCCCGGCTGGCGGGCTGTCCGAACTTGCTGAACTCGCGGTTCTCGAACTCCAGCGGCTCGTCGTCGACGAACCAGCTCTCGCCACCGGCGTAGCTGCCCACGAACCCGATGGCCGGACCGAGGTCGCTCAGCGCCACGCGTCGGGGGCCCACGAGGGTGTCACCGGCGGGCGAGATCCGGATCTCCACGTTCTGGCCGTTGGCGAGGCAGATGGTGGAGAGTCGGCCCTCGGGGAGCGGCGGCTCCACTTCCCGGGTGATGGTGATGGTATCCAGCTGCACCACGGTGTCCGGTGGCGGCGGCTCCGGCGGCGGCTCTCCACCACCACACGCCGCCAGCATGGCGACCAGCGGGACCAGGAAGGCGATTCTGCTCATCCAGCTCCTCCTTTCGATATCAAATCGACATCAACACTAGGCTGCAAAGACATCACCGAGCGCATCCATGGCGGCACGCACATCGTCCTCATCGACATCCAGGTGCGTAACCGCGCGGAGGCGGGTGGAAGAGAACATGCTGAGTCGCACACTGCGATCAGCGAGACGGGCTACTATGGTCGCCGCGTCGAGGTCATCGCGCAAGATGTTTAACATGACGATGTTCGTCTCGGGCGCAACCGGCTCGATCCCATCGATGTCCGCTGCGAGCCCGGCCAGGAGCGCCGCGTTGCGGTGATCCTCGGTCAGGCGGTCGAGGTGATGGTCGAGGGCATAGAGCCCCGCGGCGGCCAGGATCCCGGACTGCCGCATGGACCCACCCATGCGGCGTCGCACCCGCCACGCCCGCTGGATCATGGCGTCGGTTCCTGCCAGGAGCGATCCGACGGGGCACCCCAGTCCTTTGGAGAGGGTGACCATGACGGTATCGGCGGGTGCCGCATAGTCGGCCAGGCTGACGCCTACCGCCACGGCGGCGTGCCAGAGCCGGGCGCCGTCCATGTGGATGGGGAGCCCGTGCTCATCCGCCACCGTCCGTATCCCGTTCAGCGTGTCCAGCGGCAACACCTTTCCGCCAGCGGCGTTGTGGGTGTTCTCGACGCAGATCAGCGACGTTTCCGGCTGGTACGGGTTGGACGCGGGCCGGATGGCCCGGCGCACGAGGTTCGGGGTCAGGATCCCATCTTCGGTGGCCACCGGGTGGACCTGCACGCCGGCCCAGGCGGCGGCACCCGCCTCCTCCCAGTCCCGGATGTGGCCGGTGGCCTCCACCACGAGCTCTGTACCCGGCCGGCCGTGGACCACGACGGCGGTCTGGTTGGCCATAATGCCGCTGGGGAAGAAGAGCGCCCTCTCCTTCCCCAGCAGCTCGGCCACGCGTTCTTCGAGGCGGCGGACCGTCGGGTCGTCCCCGAGCTGGTCGTCGCCCACCTCCGCGCCGGCGATCGCCTCGCGCATCCCCGGCGTGGGCCGGGTGACGGTGTCACTGCGAAGGTCGACGGCCACGTCGGTCATGGTTCAACCGCCCGCGTCCACGAACCGCTCGGTCACGGCGTCCCAGTCGATCACGTCCCACCACGCGTTCACGTAGTCACCGCGCTTGTTCTGGTAATGGAGGTAGTACGCGTGCTCCCAGACGTCCACACCCAGGATCGGCCGGTCGCCGTTCATCAGCGGGCTGTCCTGGTTGGGCGTGCTGTAGACCTTCAGCTTGCCACCGCTCATCACGAGCCAGCCCCAGCCGCTGCCGAACTGCCCGGTGGCCGCGTTGGTAAGGCTGTCCCTGAACGCGCTGAACGAGCCGAACGCGTCATCGATGGCGTCGGCCAGCGCGCCCGAGGGGTTGCCGCCGCCATCGGGGCTCATGACGCTCCAGAACAGCTTGTGGTTAACGTAGCCGCCGCCGTTGTTGCGCACGGCCGTCCGGATCTCCTCGGGCACACTGCTGAGGTTGGCGAGGATGTCGTCGATTTCCCGGTCGTGCCAGTCGGCGTGGCTCTCGAGGGCCGCGTTCAGCTTGCTGGTGTAGCCCGCGTGATGCCGGTCATGATGGATCTCCATCGTGCGGGCATCGATGTGTGGCTCCAGGGCATCGAAGGCGTACGGCAGATCGGGGAGCTCGAACGGGTAAGCCATGGTTCCTCCTGATAGGGATCTGAGGGTTCCGCGTCGTCGTGACGTCGTGGATAGACGCCCATTTCGGGATGCAATCCTCGTTCCCGCGCGTCCGGGGTATTCTCCGAGCCGGTGCCCCGGCTGCTCGCCGGATACTGCCTCCGGACCCGGGCACCATCGTCTCAGCCGTCGGCCAGCGGCTCGCCGCACTCGGCGCAGAAGCGGGCGTCGGCCGGGTTCGCGTTCTTGCAGCGATCACACACGGTGCCGGCCTCCAGCGCTTCCCGGTACCGCCGGATCTCCGACTCTAGCTCCGCGGCGTCCGAGAACCGCTCCCAGCCCACCAGCACCGGGTACGCCACCGCCCCGAGAGCGACCACTCCGAGGATCACGATCAGAATCGTTTCCTGCATGTCAGTCCATCCGTTGTAGGAGGGTGTAGCCCAGTGCCACGCCCAGGGCGTCCCAGAACAGGTCCTTCACGCTGAACGGGCCACCGCGGGTCACGTCCCATAGCTCCTTCCCGACCCCCATGGCCACCGCAGCGCCCACCGCCGTGGCCCGTGCGGGCACGGGCTCCAGCGCCAGCCGGGCCGCCCCGTACCACATCCCGGTGGCGGCGAACGACATGGCGAAATGCTGCGCCTTGTCTTCCGCGAGCCATCGATCGGATCCCCGCACCGGCACCTCTTCGGCGCGGCTCCGTGCGACGAGCCAGGGAGCCCGTATCGACGCGGCAGGCCACGCCGTGGCAGGGGCCGGGACCGGGCCGGGAACCCCGACCGCCACCGGGTCGTCGGCCCCGGGCGGACCCGGCGGTTGCGAGCCCGGCGCCGGTCCCTGAATCGGGCCCACCACCAGTGCCCACACCGCCAGCCACGGGATCACGGCCGGGCCCCGAGGGCCATCTCCACGGCCTCCCGCGGGGAGTCGGCCACCGGCAGATCCAGCCCGCGCGTCAGCCCGGGTCGCAGCAGGACGACGGGCACGCCCACCTTCCGGGCGAACGCCACCTCGGAGAGGGTGCCCCAGCCGCCGCCCACGGCGATGACGGCCTCGCCGGTGCGGGCCACCAGGACGTTGCGGGCATCACCGAGGCCGGTGGGGAGCGGGATCCGGATGTGCGGATTTGCCCCGGCCGGATCGGACCCGGGCAGTATCCCGATGGTCAGCCCACCGGCCTCGGCGCAGCCCCGGGCAGCGGCCTCCATCACCCCGCTCCGTCCGCCACAGATCAGCACCGCGCCGGCGTCCGCGATCCGGCGGCCCAGCTCCTCGGCAACGGCGGCCAGCTCGGCGTCGGCGGTGCCGGCACCAGCCACGGAGATCCGGGGCGGTCGGTGGGCGGTCACGGCTGCGCCTCATGGCCGCGGGCCCAGTGCAGCGCGGTCTCCACGGCCCGGGCCCAGCCGGACAGGAGCGCCTCCCGCCCGGCGGTGTCCATCCCCGGCTCGAAGTGGTCCGGCTCGGGGCGCGCGCCCAGGAAAGCATCGGCGTTCGGCCATACACCGGCAGCGAGGCCCGCCAGCCCGGCGGCCCCGAGCGCCGTGGTCTCCAGGTTCCGGGGCCGGCGCACGGGCAGGTCGAGGATGTCGGCCTGAAACTGCATCATCCAGTCGTTGGCGGCGGCGCCCCCGTCCACGGCCAGCTCCCGGGCGTCCACGCCCGAGTCGCTCTCCATGGCCAGAAGCACGTCCCGGGTGGAGTACGCCATCGCCTCGAGGGTGGCCCGGGCCAGGTGCCGGGCGTCGGTGCCCCGGGTCAGTCCCACCAGCGTGCCCCGGGCCTCGGTCTCCCAGTGTGGCGCGCCGAGCCCCACGAAGGCCGGCACGAAGTACACGCCGTCGTTGGACGCCAGCTCGCCGGCCATCCCGGAGGTCTGGTCGGCGGTCTTCAGCAGGCCCAGCCCATCCCTCAGCCACTGGACGGCCGCGCCGGCGACGAAGATGGCGCCCTCCAGCGCGTACGCCGGCTGCCCCCGGGCATCGCACGCCACGGTGGTCAGGAGTCCGTGCTCCGACGCGATCCGCTCGTGGCCCGTGTGAAGCAGGAGGAACGCGCCCGTGCCGTAGGTGTTCTTGGCCAGCCCCGCCCGCCAGCACCCCTGCCCGAAGAGGGCGGCCTGCTGGTCTCCGGCCACGCCGCCGATGGGGATCGGGCCATCGAGGAGCCCCGGCTCCGTGGTCCCGAAATCGCCGCTGGAGGGTCGGACCTCGGGCAGCACCGTCCAGGGCACGCGCAGGAGGTCGAGGAGCTCGTCGTCCCACTCCCGGCGGTCGATGTTGTAGAGCATGGTCCGTGACGCGTTGGTCGGATCCGTGGCGTGTACCCGGCCACCCGTCAGCTTCCAGATCATCCAACTGTCGATGGTCCCGGCCGCCAGCTCACCGGCCTCAGCCCGCGCCCGTGCGCCGTCCACGTGATCGAGGATCCATTCGATCTTCGTGCCGGAGAAGTACGGGTCGATGACGAGTCCGGTCCGGCCCCGGATCCGCTCCAGCTCGCCGGCGGCCTCAAGCTCACGGCACCGGGCCGCCGTGCGCCGGTCCTGCCAGACGATGGCCCGGTGAATCGGCTCACCGGTCTCCCGGTCCCAGACCACAACGGTCTCCCGCTGGTTGGTGATCCCGACCCCCTTCACTTCCACCGCTTCCGTCCCCGCCGTCCCCCCGGCCACCCGGGCGCCGGCGGCGGCCAGCGCCTCCCGCGCCACGGCCAGCGTGACCTCCCAGATCTCGCCGGCATCGTGCTCGACCCAGCCCGGCTGCGGGAAGTGCTGTTCGAACTCGGAGTACGCCCGCCCGAGGATCCGCCCGTCTTCTCCCACCACCATGCTCGTGCTCCCGGTGGTGCCCTGGTCGATGGCGAGGATGGCGCGCATGTCTAGATCCCTTCGAAGTCGTACGTGTAGCCGAGTTCCTCCAGCAGCCGGACGAGTCGGGCCACGGGCAGCCCCATGATGGTGAAATAGTCGCCACGGATCGAATCCACCAGCACGGCGCCCCGCCCCTGGATCCCGTACGCGCCCGCCTTGCCCAGCGGCTCGCCGGTGGCCGCGTACGCCTCGGCGAGCGCTTGGTCGAACGGCCGGAACAGCACATCCGCGCCGACCACGGCCGACCTCACCCGCCCGTCCGGCGTCACCACGGCCACCCCGCTCTCCACCCGGTGCTCGCGCCCCTGGAGCCGGAGCAGCATCTCCACGGCGTGGGCCGGGTCCGCCGGCTTGCCCAGCGGCTCGCCGTCCACGACCACCTCGGTGTCACCGCCGATCACCAGCGCGTCCGGCCGCTCCGCGGCCACCACCTCCGCCTTCTCCCGGGCCAGCCGCTCCACGTGGGCGATGGCGGTCTCACCGGACCGCGCCGTCTCGTCCACCGCCGCCGGCCGCACCTCGAACGCCAGCCCGATCTGCTCCAGCAGCCGGCGTCGCCGGGGCGACCCGGACGCGAGCACGATCGGGGGCCCGGAGCCGCTCACCGCTCGAGGATCAGGGTGACGGGCCCGTCGTTGACGAGCTCCACGTCCATCATGGCGCCGAACTCGCCGCTGGCCACCCGCCCGGGCGCCCGCTCCTCCAAGAGCTCCAGGAACCGCTCGTAGAGGGGGATCGCCACGTCGGGGTCGGCGGCGCCGATGAAGCTGGGCCGGCGTCCCTTCCGGGCATCGCCGTACAGGGTGAACTGGCTGATGACCAGGAGACCGCCCTCGACGGCCTCGAGGTCGAGGTTCATCCGGTCGTCGTGGTCCGGGAAGAGGCGCAGCCCGACGATCTTGTCGGCCATCCAGGCCAGCGTCTCCTCGTTGTCATCGGGTCCGAAGCCGGCCAGCACCACGTAGCCCCGGCCCACGCGTCCGGAGACCTCGCCGTCGATCCGGACCTCGCCTCGCGTAACGCGCTGCAGCACGACCTTCACGGGCCTATTCGACGGTGACGGACTTGGCCAGGTTCCGGGGCTGGTCCACGTTGCAGCCCCGCATCACGGCCACGTGGTACGACAGCAACTGGAGCGGGACCGTAGCCAGCACCGGCGTCAGCATGTCGATGGTCTCGGGGATCGTGATGAGGTGGTCGGCGGTATCCTCGAGCTCCGTGTTCCCCTCGGTCACCACGGCGATCACGCGCCCGCCCCGCGTCTTCACCTCTTCGATGTTGGAGACCACCTTCCCGTAGACGGCGTCGTGGGGCGCCACCACCACCACGGGCATCTCCTCGGTGATCAGCGCGATGGGCCCGTGCTTCATCTCCGCCGCCGGCAGCCCCTCGGCGTGGATGTAGCTGATCTCCTTCAGCTTCAGCGCACCCTCCAGCGCCGTCGGGAAGTTGTAGCCCCGGCCGAGGTAGAGGAAGTTGGCCGCGTCCTTGTAGATCTCCGCGAGCTCCTGGATCTGCTCGTCCAGCGCGAGCATGCGGTGGACCTGCTCCGGGAGCTGCTTGAGTGCGTGTACGATCTCCCGACCCTGGACCACGGACATCCCCCGCTGGCGGGCCATAAGCAGGGTGAAGAGGGCGAGGGTGACCACCTGGCTGGTGAACGCCTTGGTCGAGGCCACGCCGATCTCGGGGCCGGCGTGGATGTAGACCCCGCCGTCGGTCTCCCGGGCGATGGTCGAGCCGACCACGTTCACGATCCCCATGGCCGTGGCGCCCTGGCGCTGCCCTTCCCGGACTGCGGCCAGCGTGTCCGCCGTCTCCCCGGACTGACTGATGGCGATGAGCACCGTGTTCGGCCGGATCACCGGGTTCCGGTAGCGGAACTCCGACGCGTACTCCACCTCCACGGGGATCCCGGCGTGCTCCTCGAGCATGTACTCGCCGATGAGCCCCGCGTGCCACGACGTCCCCGACGCCGTAATGGTGATCTGCGCCACCTCCCGCAGCTCGTCGGCCAGGTGCTGGAGCCCGCCCAGCTTGGCGGTGCCCTCTTCCTCCAGCAGCCGCCCGCGCATGGCGTTCTCGATGGTGTCCGGCTGCTCGAAGATCTCCTTCAGCATGAAGTGGTCGAAGCCGCTCTTCTCGATGGCCTCGAGGTCCCAGTCCACCCGGGTCACGTCCTTCGACAGCTCATGCCCCTGAAGCGAGTAGATCTGGTAGCCGGCCTCCGTCAGCACCGCCATCTCCCCGTCCTCCAGGTACACGAAGTCGCGGGTGTGGGCGAGCACGGCCGCCACGTCGCTGGCCAGGAAGTGCTCGTCCTCGGTGCCGACGCCCACCAGCAGCGGGCTGCCACGCCGCGCGCCCACGATCTTGCCCGGCTCCCGGGAGCTCATGATCGCGAGCCCGTAGGTGCCTTCCACCTGCGTCAGCGCGCTCCGGACCGCCAACTCCAGCGACCCGTCGTACGTCTCCTCGATCAGGTGCGCCAGCACCTCGGTGTCGGTCTCCGTGCGGAACTCGTGGCCGAGGCTCTCCAGCTTCTTCTTCAGCGTGCCGGCGTTCTCGATGATCCCGTTGTGGACCAGCGAGATCTCACCCGTGCAGTCGGCGTGGGGGTGCGCGTTCGTCTCGTTCGGCGCGCCGTGGGTGGCCCACCGCGTGTGCGCGATCCCGCACCGCGCCTCGGGCGTGCCGTCCTGACTCAACCGGGCCTCCAGGTCGACGATCTTCCCCACCGCCTTCCGGGTGATCAGGTTGCCGTTGTCGGCCACGGTCAACCCCGCCGAGTCGTAGCCGCGGTACTCCAGCCTCCGCAGTCCCTCCACCAGCAGCGGTGTGACGTCCCGGTTCCCGATATAGCCAACGATCCCGCACATAGCCGTCCTCTTCGTTATGCGTTCATGGCGTCGCGCGCCGCATCCACCAGCGTCCGGGCGCCAGCCTCGTCGGGAGCTTCCGCGATCATCCGCACGATCGGCTCCGTTCCCGACGGCCGGAAATGCAGCCACCGGCCGGCCGACGGCCACCCGAGCCACAGCCCATCCTGGCGGTCCTCCACCTCCGCGTCCAGCATCTCGGCCAGCCGGTCGTACGCCGGTCCCAGCGGCCCGTCGGGGCGTGGCACGCTGTCCTTCACGATGGCGTACTCCGGCGACGACGCCACGATCTCGCTCACCGTGGACCCCGTCTCCAGCAGCAGCTGAAGGACCAGGGCGGCCGCCACGTGGGCATCCCGCGTCAGCTGGATGTCCGGCAGGATCACCCCACCGTTCCCTTCCCCGCCGATCACGGCGCCCTCCGCCTCCATCCGCCGGGCCACGTTGATCTCGCCCACCGGCGCCCGGGAGAAGGGGGCATCGGCGAACTCGGCCACGTCCTCTACCACGCGGCTCGTCGACAGGTTCGTGACCACGGGTCCCACCCGGTGCTGGAGCACCAGCTTCGCCGCCAGCGCCAGCGTGTAGTCCTCGCCGATGGCCCGACCGGTCTCGTCCACCAGTGACAGGCGATCGCCGTCGGGGTCGGTGGCGAGCCCGATGTCGGCGCCCGTCTCACGGACCAGCGACTCCAGCTCCCCCAGGTTCCCGGCCACCGGCTCCGGCTTGCGCGGGAACCGGCCGTCCGGCTCCAGGTTGATCCCCCGCACATCGCATCCCAGCGCCTCGAGGAGCTTCGGGAACGTGACCGCGCCGGCACCTCGTACGCAGTCGAGGGCCACCCGGAACTTCCGCGTCCGGATCGCTTCCACGTCCACGAACGGCAGCGTCTGGATGGCCTCCACGTGCCGGGCCGCCGCGCCGTCGTCCAGCTCGGTCCGTCCGATCCCGTCCCACCCCCGCCAACCCGGGGCGTCCACGTGCTCCCGCATCGCCGCCGCCTGGTCGGCATCGAGGAACATCCCGGCACCCGACGCCAGTTTCAGCGCGTTCCACTCCACCGGGTTGTGGCTCGCCGTTACCACCACACCGCCGTCGGCTCCGTGGTGCCGGATGGCCAGGAGCGCGGTAGGCGTGGGCACCAGCCCGATATCGATCACCGTGCACCCCACGGCCTCCAGCGCCGCCGATACGCTCCGGGCCAGCAGCGGGCCCGTCGCACGGGAGTCCCGCCCAAGGACCACCGTGGGAGGGGCGCCCTTCTCTTCGTACAGCCAGCTCCCGAACGCCGCGGCGTAGCGGGTGGCCACCAGCGGGTCCAGCGCCTCGCCGACCTTCCCGCGCAGGCCGGACACGCTGACCATCAGCCCCGGGGGTGGTTCGTACGTCATGACACCTTCCACGTGAAAAGAGCCGCCGCCTGCAGGCGTCGGCCCATAAACAGTCCGGACTAAGGTAGACGGGGAGGCCGACGGGCGTCAATCGGAGCCCGGACGCCCGGGGCTCGCCTCACAGCCGGGGCGCCATCAGGTCGACCACGGCGTCGGGGTTGTCAGCGTTCAGCCAGTGACCGCCCGACACCTCGTGGAGGAAGACCCGCCCCGTGGCCCTGCCCGCCTCCCGGATCCGGCCAACCGTCTCGGCACTCATGACCGGTGACCGGGTGGCCCGGATGAAGTGGATCTCCAGCCCGTCCCGGGGCGATTCCACTGCGTCCCACAGGTCCGCCTCGAAGAAGTCGGTCAGGAGCGCTTCCATGTCATCGAGGTCGACCCGCCACCGATACCCGTCCCCGACCCGTTTCAGGTTCGCGGACATCCACAGCGCCACCGGCCGATCGATGCCGCGCTCCGCCATGGCATCGACGGCGCCATCCCGGTCTTCGAACCGGCCGGGCAGCGACCGCAGCACCTCGATCATCCGCCACGCGCGGCCCTGCGGCTCCCCGGCCTCCGGGGTGGAATCGACCACCCAGACCTGCTGCACCACCTCTTCTTCCCGGCCCCGGATCAGCGCGATCTTGCCGCCGAACGAGTGCCCCAGCAGCGCGCGCACGGGGCCCGTCTCCAGCCCGTCGAGATCCGCCGCGGTCCGCTCCAGCGTGTGGGGCGGCTCGAAGCCGGTGGAGCCGCCGTGCTGACGGAGATCCACCAGCAGCGCACCCCACTCCGGACGCTCCTCGACCAGGGCCCGGGCCACCGAGCGCCAGTTCCGGCCCGCACCGTAGATCCCGTGCAGGATCCCCAGCCAGCGCTCCGGCGAGGTGTCATCGGAATGGACCGTTCGCGTGGAGAGCGTTGCCATGCGGTGCGTGCAAGTTCGAGTTCGCGTTCCAGCGTGAGCCGGCAGCCTGCTGCGACCGGCCACCCGGTCCCGGAGGGTGCACGTTGCGCGCCAGCCACGTCACCCCTCGGCGCCGTTTCCTTTCCCGGTCCGCCGTCGCACCCTATTTTGCCCCCTCTCCCGAACCGCAACAAGACCGTCGAACGGATGTCAGATTCTCATCGTTTCGCGACGCGCGCGATCCACGCCGGCCAGCGGCCGGACCCGGCCACCGGCGCCATCATGCCGCCGGTCTACCAGACCTCCACCTACGTCCAGCCGGCACTGGGCGAGCCGAAGGAGGGGTACGAGTACGCCCGGGTCACGAACCCGACCCGGGACGCGCTCCAGGCCAACATCGCCTCCCTCGAGGGCGCGCGGTACGGCGCCGCCTTCGGCAGCGGACTCGCGGCCATCGAGGCCACCGTCAAGAAGCTCTCCGCCGGCGATCACGTGGTCAGCGAGGAGAACACCTACGGCGGCACGACGCGGATGTTCAACACCGTGCTCGCCCGGCTGGGGATCGAGTTCACGTACGTGGACAGCCGCAGCATCGACGCCATCCGGGACGCCATCCGGCCCGAGACGAAGCTGATCCACCTCGAGACGCCCACGAACCCCATGATGCGGGTCTCGGACCTGGCCGCGGCGGCGGAGCTGGGCCGCGGGCGAGGGATCACCACCGTCGTAGACAACACCTTCGCCTCCCCGTACAACCAGCGCCCCCTCGAGCTCGGGGTCGATGTGGTGGTCCACTCCACCACCAAGTACCTGAACGGGCACAGCGACGTGGTGGGCGGGATGGTGGTGACCAGCGACGACGAGTGGGCGGAGCACCTCTACTACATGCAGAAGGCCGCCGGCGCGGTACCCGGCCCCATGGACTGCTGGCTCACGCTCCGGGGCACGAAGACGCTGGCCGTCCGCATGCAGGCGCACAACCGGAACGGGCTCGTGATGGCCGAGTTCCTGGCCGACCACGCCAAGGTGCGGCAGGTCAACTACCCGGGGCTGCCTTCGCATCCGCAGCACGAGCTGGCCCGGCGCCAGATGCAGGGCTTCACCGGGATGCTGAGCATCGACGTGGGCTCCATGGAGCGGGCCCGGGCCATGGTCGAGGCCACCCAGATCTTCTCCCTGGCCGAGAGCCTCGGCGGGGTCGAGAGCCTCATCGGCCACCCGGCCATGCAGACCCACGCCGCCGTGGCGCCGGAGCGGCGCAGCGCCATGGGGATCACCGACGGGCTCGTGCGCCTCTCGGTGGGGATCGAGGATCCCGATGACCTGATCGACGACGTGGCCCGGGCGCTGGAGCGGGCGCCCTGACCATGCTGACTCGCACCGTCGCCGGGATCGGGCAGCGTGCCCGCAAGCGGGGCCAGAGCTGGATCGGCCGGATCCGCTTCATCGGTGCGATCTTCCGGTCCGGCCTGCACTACCCGGCCACCACCCGGACCCAGGGATTCCGGGTCATCATCAACCAGATCCGGTTCACGGCGGTCCAGGCGCTCCCGTTCCTCAGCATCATGGCGCTGGTCATCGGGCTGGCCGTCATCGCGCAGGCCAGCGCACAGGCCGCTCGCTTCGGCTTCAGCGACGTGCTCGGCACCATCCTGGTCACCGTGGTGATCCGGGAGCTGGGGCCGCTCCTGACCGCCATCGTGGTCCTCGGCCGGAGCGGCACCGCTATCGCCGCCGAGCTCGCCACCAACGGCGTGCTCCGGGAGACGGAGGCGCTGGAGTCCATGGGCGTGGATCCGCTCCAGTACCTGGTCATCCCCCGGGTCGTGGGCGCCGCTATCTCCGTGGCGGTGCTGGCCGTCTTCTTCGATGTAGTGGCGCTGGGCGGTGGCGCCGCGTTCGCCTGGTGGCTGGCGGATGTCTCGCCCGACGCGCTGGCGGTCTCGGTTCGGGACGCCCTCACACCCATGGACCTGGTGTTCACCGTGGTCAAGGGCGCCGTGTTCGGGCTCGGGATCGCTACCCTCTGCAGCTACGAAGGGCTTGTCGGGGGACGGCGCCCGACGGACATTCCCCAGTGTGTGACGAGGGGCGTGGTGGCCTCGCTGCTCTTCGTGTTCCTCGTTTCCGTCTCCTTCTCCCTCCTCTTCTGGCTGGTGCTGAACTGATGAGCGCTGTCCGGTTCACCGACGTCGTACCCCCGCCGCCGCGCGCCGGCTGGCCCGACCCGGTCTCGTTCGCCGTCGAGGAAGGCAGCCTGTGCCTGTTCGCCACCACGCCCGGGGTGGCGCTCATCCTGATCCGGCTCATGGTGGGGCTGCGGGAGCCGCAGGAGGGCGCGGTGGATGTCCTCGGCAAGCGCCCCGGCCGATTGAACCGATGGGACACACAGGAGTTCCGGCGCCGGCTCGGTGTGGGCTTCGACGAGCCCTCCGGCCTGGTCAGCAACCTGACGCTGCGGATGAACCTGGTGGTGCCGATGCTCTACAGTGGGCTGGCCGACGCCGACACGGCCCACGAGCGAACCCGCGCGATCATCGATGTCTTCGAGCTCGGCCGGTGGGCCGACATGCGGCCCGCGGATGTGCCGCCGGAGGTCCGCAAGGAGGCCGTCATGGCCCGGGCGCTGGTGCGCGATCCGGATCTGCTGCTGCTGGAAGAGCCCACGGCCGGCCTCCGCGACGAGCGCGCCGGCTGGCTCCTGCGGACGTGCCGGGAGCGCGCCGGCACCGCTATCATTACCACGGCCGAGCGGGAAGGCGTACAGTTCGAACTCGCGGACACTGTGATCCTGCTCGACAACTCAGGGACCGAGATAACGAATCATGAAGTGGGAGTCGTCTGATCTGACCGTGGGCGCCGTCGTCGTGCTGGCGGCGGTCATCCTGCTGGGGAGCTTCCTGTGGCTGTCACCGGCCGTGGCGGGTAGAACGTACCCGCTCTACACCGAGTTCGACCGCATCGACGGTGTGAACAACCAGTCCAACGTCCTGTTGCGCGGGCACACCGTCGGACGCGTAGGCGCCATCGAGCCCCGCATCACCACCGATGGCGACCTTCGCTTCCGGGTCCAGCTCGATATCGACGCCCAGCTGGCATCCGGTGATTCGCTCCTCCTGCCGCAAGGGACCACCGCCCGGCTGGTTCCGCCCCCGGTCATCGGGGCCGGCTACATCCTGTTGGAGACGCCCGATCGGCGCCCCGGTACCGTGGAACCGGGCAGCACCATCCCGGGCGTCCGCAACACCGCCGTTCTCGAACAGGTCCAGGGGATCACCGAAGAGCTGAGCTCCGAGGTCATGGTCACCATGGTCTCCGCCCGGCAGCTAATGGACAGCGTCAGCGCCGCGGTGAACACCGCGAACCGCACGTTGGAGGAGACTTCCGCGCTGATTCCGCCGTTGGTCGCCAACCTCCAGGGCCAGCTCGACGCCACCGCCACCCTGACCGCCGAGATCCAGCGCCAGGTGAACACGTTGAGCCCCGCGGCCGTGGCCACCATCGACTCGGTGTCGCTCCTCCTCTCCGACTCCCGGGCGCTGGTCGGCCAGCTCCGGGGCACACTGACCCATACGCAGCCCGAGATCTACAGCATCCTGGCCCACCTCGACACCACCACCATCCTGCTGACCCACTTCATGCGCGAGGTGAGCGAGAAGCCGCTCCGGATCCTGAGCGGCGTGGAGCCGCCCCCCGGCCTCGACCCGCCGCCCCCGGGCGAGCCGGTCCCCGTCGGCAGCGAGGCCGACACCGTGCCCGAGCTCGAGGGCGACACGGTACCGGCGCAGGGGGCCGAAACCGGCGGTCCACCGCACCCGTAGGGTCGCCACGAGCGGCAGCCTCACACAGCACGGAAGGGTACCAATCATGGCGGACGGCGAGATCCAGGAGCACAAGCGCGTCATCCTGACGGACATCGGCGCGGCTACGTGGGAGCACCCTGCCGACCGGGCGGCGCTGGCCGCACTGCGCCGGATCCCCGCCTTCGATGAGGTCCTCAAGCGGCTCTTCGGGTTCTTCGGCGAGAAGCCGGTCCGCCTGGCCTTCCAGGCCAACGCCGTCCGGGTCGGCCCGAAGCAGTTCCCCGACCTCCACGCACGCTACCAGCACGTGCTGGAGACCATGGACGCCGACCACCACTACCCGCTCTTCGTCTCCCAGACGCCCATCGTCAACGCCGGCGCCTACGGGATGGACAGGCCGTTCATCGTCCTGAACAGCGGATCCCTCGCCCTCCTCGACCCCGACGAGCAGATCTTCCTCATGGGCCACGAGCTCGGCCACGTAATGAGCGGTCACGTCCTCTACCGGACCATGCTCGTGATCCTGCTCCAGCTCGCCAACCTCGGCTACCCCATCGTGGGGATCGCCGCACGGGCCGTGCTCCTCGGGCTCCTCGAGTGGAGCCGGAAGGCGGAGCTCAGCGCCGACCGGGCCGGGCTCCTCACCGTCCAGGACCCCGAGGCCGCACTCGGCACCTCGCTCAAGCTGGCCGGCGGCGGCTCGAAGGAAGAGACCGACCTGAACGTCTTCCTCGAACAGGCCGACGAGTACCGCTCCCAGGGTGACCTGGCCGAGACCGTCTTCAAGGTCCTGAACCTCCTCGGCACCACCCACCCCTTCCACACCCTCCGGGCCGCCGAGCTCCGCGACTGGATCGAGGACGGCAGCTACGACCGGATCCTGCGCGGCGAGTACCAGCGCCGCAGCGAGCCCGACCAGCCGTACGTCGAAGACCTGAAGGCCGCCACGAAGTCGTACCAGCAGGAGGCCAAGGAGGTCTTCGACCAGGTGGCCGCCGGCGCCCGCGACGCCGCCGACCGGCTCCGCCAGATGGTCCAGGACGCGTTCCGTGCGCAGTAGGACCATCCCCCTGCGTGATTCCGTTCACGCCCTATATTGAGCCGCGTTCCGTCGCCAAGACCTGCACAGGGATCACGATATGCGCATCCTCATCGTCGGCAGCGGGGGCCGGGAGCACGCCCTCCTCTGGAAGCTCGAACGTGACGCGCCCTCCGCGGACTTCCACATCACCAACGGCAACGGCGGGACCCACGCCCTCGCCAAGTCCGTCTCCATCGATCCGGCCGACGTGAACGCGGTGGCCCAGTGGGCCGACACCGAAGACGTGGAGCTGGTGGTCGTGGGCCCCGAGGTGCCGCTGGCCGCGGGGCTGGTCGACGCCCTCCACGAGCGGGGCGTGCCCGCCTTCGGACCCACGGCGGCGGCGGCGCAGATCGAGTCGTCGAAGGCGTTCGCGAAGGACGTCATGCAGCAGGCCGGCGTCCCCACCGCAGGGTACCGGACCTTCACCGACGCCGACCAGGCCGCGGCGTACGTCCGTGAGCAGGGCGCGCCCATCGTGGTCAAGGCCTCGGGGCTCGCCGCGGGCAAGGGCGCCATCGTCTGCGAGAGCGTCGAGCACGCCGTGGAGGCCGCGAAAGGGATGCTCGAGGACCGCGACTTCGGCGAGGCCGGCTCCACCGTCGTCGTCGAGGAGTGCATGACCGGCGAGGAGCTCAGCGTCTTCGCCCTGACCGACGGGAAGGACGTCGTCCTGCTCCAGCCGTCGCAGGACCACAAGCAGATCGGCGAGGGAGACACCGGCCCGAACACCGGCGGGATGGGCGCGTACTCACCCGTCTCCATCGTGGATGCGGCGCTCCTCGACAGCGTTCGCGAAGACATCCTCCTCCCGACCCTCGACGAGCTCCGCCGCCGGGAGCGCACCTTCCGCGGCCTCCTCTACGCGGGGCTCATGCTCACCGACGACGGGCTGAAGGTGGTGGAATTCAACTGCCGGTTCGGCGACCCGGAGACCCAGGCCGTCCTCCCGCTCCTGTCCTCGTCGCTCCTCGAGCCCATGCAGGCCATCGCACGGGGCAGCTCCGTCAAGGACATCGCCCTCGACTGGCGGTCCGGCGCCGCCGTGACCACCGTTCTCGCCTCCGGCGGCTATCCCGGCAGCTATGAGAAGGGCAAGGTCATCCAGATCCCCGACGGCCTCGAAACGTCGGACGGTGTGCTGGTCTTCCACGCCGGCACCGCCCGCAGGAACGGCCAGCTGGTAACCGCCGGCGGGCGCGTTCTCGGCGTCACCGGCCTCGGCGACGACTTCGACGCCGCCGCCACGGCGAGCCGGGAGGCCGCCGGGCGGATCACCTTCGAGGGCCGCCAGTTCCGGAGCGACATCGGCTGGCGCGAGCTGGATCGCGTGTGAGAACGCGACTGCTCCTCATCGCCGCCCTGCTGCTGCCGGCCGCCGTCACCGCGCAGGAAGTCCAGGTGCCGCTGGACCAGGATGGCCGATACCTGACCATCGAGCGCGGCCTCGCCCGCACCCTCGGCCTGTTCGTCCAGGACTACCCCGAGCTGCGGCGAGTCCGGCTCTTCGAAGCTGAGGACGGCTTCGTCCTCGAGATCTCGTTCGAGCGCGACGGCCGCGCCGCCCGGTTCCGGGTGCCCTTGACCGCCGCCGAGGTCCGCGATCTCCGGGCACGGGTCAGCCGAGCCCTCGCCCGAAGCGGGGCCGAGGAGGCCCTGAACCAGGACGGCCGGTACCTCCTCCTGGGCACTACGACCACCCTCGGCCTCGGATACTACGGCTGGGCGCTGCCCGCCGTGCTCGAGATCGACTCCGGGCGCGGCGCCCTCGCCACGTACATGCTCACCGCCGGCGCCAGCTTCGTGATCCCCTACCTCTATACCCGGACCCGCCCGGTGACGTACGGCATGGCCAACGCCGGGTTCTGGGGGGCCACCCGGGGGCTGAGCCACGGGACGTACCTCGCCAACACCGTGGCCGACCAGCCCAGCTTCCGGGCCTCCGTGGGCACCGCCGTGGCCGTGAGCCTCGGCGAGGGGCTCATCGGCTACACCTGGGCCCGACGCACCGGGATGTCGGCCGGCGAGGCCCACACCATCGGCAACTTCGGCGACTTCGGCGCCGGCGCCGCCGGCCAGCTCATGCTCGTGGCGCAGCCGTCCGACGACCGGGTGGTCTCCGGCAGCCTCCTGGCCGGCACGGCGGCCGGGATAGCCACCGGCACCTGGCTCGCCCCGTCTCTCGACTTCACCTGGGGCGACGCCGAGATCCACCGCGCGGCCTATCTCCTCGGCGCAGCCCACGGCGCCGTGGTCTTCGACTGGCTGTATGGGGACAACCCGGACGACGACGATATGCGGATCCTCGGCGGGCTCCTCCTGGCCGGCTCCGTCGGCGGGACCTGGGCCGCCCACCGCCTCCTCCCCGATCACGACTTCACCGTCGGCGAGGGGATCCTGGTGGAGCTGGGCGCCGCGGCGGGCGGACTGCTGGGGATGGGCGTGGGCGTGCTCGCGGGCCCCGACGACCCGGATGCCACCCTCCTCTTCACCCTCGGCGCCATCGGCGCGGACCTGGGATTCGGGATCGTCTTCAACGCCCTCGCCGACAATGCCCGGGACCGGGCCGATGGCGACGGCGGCGGCAGCGACGGCCACGGCAGCGACCGCCGGGTCGAGCTCCAGCTCGATCCCGGAGCGCTCATGACCCTCGCGCCCAGCCTCCGACCCGATGGCGGCCTCCCCCGGACGCTGTTCGCCCTCCGCTACCGGTTCTGAGGATGCCCGAGCTGCCCGAGGTCGAGACCATCGCCCGCGACCTCGACTCCCGCCTCGCGGGGCGCCGGGTCACCGGCGTATCCGTCACCCATGACGACGTCATCCACGGCGATCCCGCCGTCTTCGTCGGTACGGTCTCGGGGGCACGGATCGAGGGCGTGGGACGCCGGGGGAAGAACGTGGTCATCCGCTTCGAAGACGCCACGCGGCTCGTGGTCAATCTCGGGATGACCGGTCGCCTCGTCACCGGTGATGCCCCGCGCGCCGACGAGCTGGCCCACGTGGCGGTGGCCTTCCACCTCGACCGCGGCGATCTCCTCTACGACGATACGCGCCGCTTCGGCCTGCTTCACCTCCACGGCCCCGAGGCGTGGCGGCGGCGGAGCGCGGAGCTCGGGATCGAGCCCCTCTCCGAAGCCTTCACCACCGACGCGCTCTGGGCCCTCACGAAGGCCACACGCACCCCGGTCCGGAACTTCCTCCTGAACCAGTACCGCGTGGCCGGGGTCGGCAACATCTACGCGCTGGAAGCCCTCTTCCGGGCCGGGATCCGACCCACCCGCAGGGGAAGGCGGATCACCCGCCAGGAGGCCGCCCGGCTCCGGGACGCGATCCGGGACGTCCTGGCCCGGGCCATCGAGCACCGCGGCACCACCTTCTCCGACTACCGGGACGCCAGCGGGGAGGCCGGTGGGTTCGAGCCCCTGCTCCGGGTCTACGGCCGCGAGGGCGAGCCGTGCAGCGTCTGCGGCACCGCCATCAAGCGCACCGTGCTGAGCAACCGGAGCGCGTTCTACTGCCCCGAATGCCAGAGTTGAACACAGAGACTCTTCGACATTTCGAGTGGGTGGTGCACTCCGGAGGCACCGTTAACCGCGGAGACACGGCGGCACGGAGCACTCGCGGAGAACTTCTTGTTTTGTTTGATCCGGGCAGGGCAGGCTGGGCGGCGGAAGACGCAAGCTTAGCTTTGCGTTGGCATCACGGAGACCGGGGTCGGTTCCACCCACACCGGCCGTCGGGAGCTCTCTCCCCCGGAACGGCGGCCTCGCCGGCATGCTGCCCCACCGCCGGCCGCGCCGCCTCACCGGAAAAGACAGAAAACACTCCGCGTTTGCTCCGCGTCTTCGCGCCTCCGCGGTTGACCGGGCGGTCGCCCCGCCCGTGCCCCCGAGAGCCGACCCTGTCTACGTTTCACCCACTCTAGATGTCGAAGACCCAACACAGAAGAGAACATGGTAGAGATCACACGGCTGGATCAGTTTCGCGACGAGCGTGGCGCCGCCTACGAGCCCCTCGGGCCCGAAGCGCTTCCCGGGCAGCGTAATGTCCACGTGGTCATCACCGAGCCGGGGCACGTGCGCGGAAACCACGTCCACCACCGCGACACCGAAGTCCTCACGGTCCGGGGCCCCGCCCTGGTCCGCTACCGCGAGAGCGACGAAGATCGGGATGTGGCCGTCGAGAGCGGCCAGGCCATGGCGTTCCGGTTCCCGCCGGGCGTGCCCCATGCCGTCCTCAACACCGGCGAGCGGCCCCAGGTCATCGTGGCCTTCAAGGACCACCCCCACGACCCGGAGCACCCGGACGTCGAGAGGGTGGTGTTGATCAATCCACGCTCAGGTGGCTCCGCAGACGCTGGAGCAGCCGGAAGGGATGCGACAGCGTGAGCCGCAGCGTGCGGCCCACCGAGCGGCGCGTGTCCCGCGAGCCCCGGCCCAGCGGTACCGGGTCCAGGATCGTCAGCGGGACCCCGTCCAGCGGGTCCGGCAGATCCCGATCATCCCGCCACACCACCTCCAGCGGCCGCTGAAGACGCGCCGCATCCATCGGTACCGCATCCGCGAACCCGATCAACGCCCCCGCCACCAGGCTCCTGAACACGCTCCGGTTCTTCGCCACCCCGTACCCTCCGACTCCCGTCCACTCGCTGTCGCCGCGTCAAAGGTAAGGCCCCGGTCCCGCCCACGGGTAGCCCCCACTCCCGGACGGGTGCCCTTCTCGCCGCGCTCGACCGGTTGCCGAACAAACCCCGAAGACCGATATTCCCCGTCCCATGTCTTCCACCGCGAGCAGCGAGCAGACCGAGCATCCGCTCCGCCGGTACGTGCGGGCCAACGCGGAGAACCGGCCGGGGGTCTACCGCATGATCGGCCCGGCCGCGCAGGTCCTGTACGTGGGCAAGTCGATCCGGGTCCGGACCCGGCTGCTTTCGTATTTCCGGGCCGACCCGGGCGAGAAGCCCGCGGAGATCCTGGGCTTCACCGAGCGGGTGGAGTGGGACGAGCTGCCGAACGAGTTCGCCGCGCTGCTGCGGGAGTTCCGGCAGATCCGGGATCTGCGGCCGCCGTTCAACGTGCAGCACAAGAAGGAGCGTGCCACCTGCTTCATCCGGATCCCGGGCGAGCCGGTGGCGCGGGTGGTGTCCACCACTCGCCCCATCGACGACGGCTCGGAGTACTTCGGGCCGCTCCTGGGCGCCGAGCGAGTCCGCGACGCCGTCCGGGTGCTGGTGGACATCCTGCAGCTCCGGTCGTGTCCGTCCACCACGCCGATGCGTCTGGCCGACCAGCAGGAGCTGTTCGGCGCCGAGCTCACGCCACTGTGCGCCCGGGCAGATTTCGAGCGGTGCCTGGCGCCGTGCGCGGCCGGGTGCACGGAACGGGGCTACGCCGACCGGCTGGAGGTGGCGCGGGCGTTCCTGCGGGGCCAGACCGACGAGCCGCTGGCTCGTCTTCGGGCCCACCTCCGGACCGCGGTCGAGCGCTGGCTCTTCGAGTACGCCGCGGTGGTCCAGGAGCGGATCACCCTCCTCGAGGGGGTCCGCGCGTCGCTGCTGCGGATGGAACGGGCGCTGGAGCGCCTGAGCGCGGTGTACCGGGTGCCCGGCCACGACGGCGACGACCGGCTCTACCTCCTCCACCGCGGGGTGGTCCGGGGCGAGCTGCCGATCCCCCGGGACCGCCGCGAGCGGCGGGAAGCGCACCGGGTCATAGACCGGGTCCTGGGGTCCCCACCCTCATCGATCCCCCGGGTCGGGGCCGACGGCGTGGCGGAGCAGCTCCTGGTGGAGCGGTGGTTCCGGCGCAACCCTGAGGAGCGCGGGCGGCTGAAGGCCGTGTAGCGCGGCCCCACCCACCCGGCGGTTTTCGGCTCGTCGGGGTTGGCTTCCGCCTCGCGGCCTAGGTCAGGTCGATCAGCTCCACGTGGGGTCCGTCATCCGCGAGCGTCAGGATCGCCACCGAGGGGTCGAGTCCGAACCGGGCGGCGCCGGCGGAGCCGGGGTTGATGACCAGCGCGCCGCCTCGGTCCACCAGCGGCCGGTGGGTGTGGCCGTAGACGATGACCCCGGCGTCGGGGAGTGCGGCCCGGAGCCCTTCCGGCTGCGGCGAGCCGAGCTGGTGCCCGTGGATCACCGCGATGGTACGCCCCCCGGCCTCGAGGGTGGCCACCTCCGCCACCCGCTCCCGCACATCGAAGCCGTCGGTGTTGCCGAAGACCGCGGTCACCGGGGCCACGGCCTCCAGCTCCACCAGCAGATCGAAGGGGCCGATGTCTCCGGCGTGGAGGATGCGATCCACGCCCTCGAACACGTCGAATACCTGGTTGCGGAGCCTGCCGTGCGTGTCGCTGATGAGCCCGATCCTCACTGCCTCGCCTCCCTTGGTGATATGCGGTCCGGTCCGAAAATGGACGGGTCCCGGGCGGTGCCGCTACCGGCGGGTCCCCACGTGGATCGCCGCGATCCCGGCCATGAGCCGCCGGTAGCCCACCTCCGAGAGCCCCGCTGCCGTCATCCGGTCGGCCAGCTCGCCGGGCGGCGGGAACGCCCCCACCGACGCCGGCAGATAGCTGTACGCCGTACCGTGCCCCGAGACCCGGCGGCCGATCCACGGCAGGATCCGGGTAAAATACAGGTTGTAGAGCTGGCGGAGCGGCGCCCACGCCGGCGTGCTCAGCTCCAGGATCACCAGCCGGCCTCCGGGCCGGAGCACCCGGGTGAGTTCCCGGATCCCGGCGTCGAGGTCGGCGAAGTTGCGGACGCCAAACCCCACGATGGCGCCGTGGAAGGTGGCGTCGGGGTGCGGGAGCCGGAGCGCGTCGCCGCACGTCTCGGCCACGGGCAGCCCCCGGACCTTGTGGCGGCCCGCTTCCAGCATTGGCCGCGCGAAGTCCGAGGCCACCACGAGGCCGTCGAACTCCGGCCGCTCCGCCACTTCCCGGGCCAGGTCCATGGTGCCGGCGCACGCATCCAGATAGACGCCATCGAGCGGGCGGTCCGCCAGGAGGCGGGTCACCGCCCGGCGGCGCCAGCGCCGGTCGATGTTCAACGTGAGCAGGTGGTTCAGCAGGTCGTACCGGTGCGCGATCTCGCCGAACATCCGGCGAACGGACCCCGCCTTCTCCTCCGGCGGGGGCAGCACACTGTCATTACGCTCTTCGCGCACGGCCCGTCTCCACCCTACATTGTACGTTTGCTCAGGGGCCGGCGAAGCTACCGCCACGCGGTGGCTCCAACAACCCTCCCGAAACACGAGGGGCACCGGCCGCGTAGGGTCGAACCGGCACCCGACGCCGCACACCCGCGGGAGATGGTGGACTACCAAGAGCTCTCCGACAAGGACGTCATCGCGCAGGCCCGAGAGGGTCGCGACTCGGCGTTCCGGGAGCTGATCCGCCGTTATGAGCGGCCCGTCTTCAGCGTGATCTACCGCATGGTCCGAGACCGTGAACTGTCCGAAGACCTGGCGCAGGACACCTTCATCAAGGTCCTCAACGCCCTCGACAAGTACGATCCGTCGTACAAATTCAGCTCCTGGATCTTCAAGATCGCCCACAACACCACGGTGGATCACCTGCGCAAGAAGCGGCCGGACACCCTCTCGCTGGAGGGTTCGCCGCACGCGCGCACCCAGGAGCAGGCGGAGGCCACGTCGTTCACGGCGGTGGACACGGCTGAAGACCCGGAGCACTACACGGAGAGCCAGGAGATCGGCTCGGAGATCGAGACCGCCATCGGTACGCTGCGGCCCGAATATCGCGAAGCCATCCTCCTGTGGCACGTCGAGGGCCGTCCCTACGACGAAATCGCCGAGATCATGGACCTGCCCCTGGGCACGGTGAAGACGTATATCCACAGGGGTCGCAAGGAGCTGCGTGAGAAGCTCGGGCACCTCCGATGACGGGCCCGCAACGATTGAAACTCTGCCGCGGGCCGTCCCGTACGGTAGAACGGAAACGGAAAAGAGGAGTAGCGAGACGTGAGTGAGAGACTGAATCACCCGAGCACGGAACGGCTGCAGGCGTTCGTGGAGGAGAGCCTCCCGACCGCCGAGCACGCCGTTGTGGACTCGCACCTCGCGCACTGCTCGGAGTGTGAGGCGGAGGTGGCCGATCTGCGCGCCCTCTTCGCCGCACTGAGCGGGCTTCCGGCCTTCGAGCCGGGTGTCGGCTTCGCCGACCGCGTGATGGCCGAGGTCCATGTCCGGCAGCCCGCATGGGCGGCCGCATGGGAAGCCGCATCGGCCTGGATCGACCGCGTCGCGCCGCAGACCACCAAGGGGTGGGCCGCGGCCGCGGCCGTGTTCGCGCTGCCGGTGATCGGCGCCACGGTGGCCGTGGCGTGGCTCCTGGCCCAGCCCGGCGTGAGCGCCCAGGGGCTCGTGACCGTGAGCGCCGTGATGGCGGAGAACGCGGTGGTCGGCGGCGCCCAGTGGGTGTGGGCGCAGCTGTCCACATCGACCCTGGCCGTCTGGGCGGCGCAGGCGTTCGAGCTCCTGGGCACCGTGGGGCGAGGCCAGCTCGGTCTCGCCGCGGCGGTGTTCGCCACGATGACGGCGGGCTCGATCTACATCCTCTATCAGAACCTGTTCCGCACGCAGCAACAGCGGAGAATCGAACATGCCTCGTATGTCCTATAACTGCTCGCTGATCCCGGTCCTCCTCGGGGCCGCTCTCCTGGCCGCGCCGCTCGGTGCCCAGGACGCCCCGGCGCAGACCGGTACCGCCTCGATCGTCTCGAGCGAGATCTCCGTGTCGCAGGACGCGGCCGAGCTCTCACTGGAGCTGAGCAGCGGTGAGACGCTTTCTCTCGTGCTCGCGTCCAACGGCGTGGTCCGGCTCAATGATGAGCGGATCGGCGGATACGATCGGCGCGATGCGCTGGACCAGGCGTGGCGAGACCTCCTGCAGCGAGCCATGGACACGCCCACCCCCGCGCTGGCGGACCTGCTGGTGGACTGGGAGCCGCCGGCGGAGGCCGGCGGGATCGGCGGTCGGCTCGACCGGGAGCTGGAGGCCGCCCTGTCGGCGGCCGCGGCCCCGCAGCAGCCCGCGGTCACGCCCCAGGACCCGGCGGCGCCGGTGTCGGCGGATGCGGCGGACAGCATCCGGCGGCTGAACGAGCGGCTCCGGGAGCTCGAGAACCTCATCGAGGACCCCTCCCGGCTCCAGCGGCTGGAGGCGCTGGAGGAGCTGGAGGGGACGGCACAGCTGGAAGCGCTCCGCGAGCTGCGGACCGAGCTGGAGCGCGACCTGCGCGATGAGATCCGGCGGGAGATCCGGAGCGAGGCCCGCGGCGGTGACTGGACGGACGCGTGGAGCTCACCCCTGCGCCACATCACGCGCGGGCTCGGCGGTGTGTTCTCCACCCTGATGAGCTACGCGATCCTGGTGGGGCTGGGCTTCCTGGCCGTCTTCTTCGGCCGCAGGTACCTGGAGGGCGTGGCCGACACGGCCCGGTACGCCACGCTCCGCTCGGGGCTCGTGGGGCTGGCCGGCTCGTTCCTGGTCCTGCCCGCCTACATCCTCGGGCTGCTGGCGCTGGCGGTCTCCATCGTGGGGATCCCGTTGATCCTGGTCTTCGCGCCACTCTTCCCGCTGGCCGTGGTGCTGGCGGCGGTGGGCGGCTATCTCGCCGTGGCCCACGGGGCCGGTGAGGCGCTGGCCGAACGCCGGTTCACGGGTGGTGACTGGTTCAACCGGGCGAACTCCTACTACTACGTGATCACCGGGGTCGGGCTCCTGCTGGTACTCTTCCTGGCCGCGCACATCGTGAGCATGGCCGGGCCGTGGCTCGGGTTCCTCGAAGGGCTGCTCAAGTTCATGGCCGTGATGCTCACCTGGGCCGCCTTCACCATCGGGTTCGGCGCGTTCCTG
This sequence comes from uncultured Gemmatimonadaceae bacterium, assembly GCA_964605205.1. Taxonomy (GTDB): domain Bacteria; phylum Gemmatimonadota; class Gemmatimonadetes; order Longimicrobiales; family RSA9; genus JAWVYT01. The sequence goes on along the minus strand of CAZSBL010000002.1, from coordinate 32,919 downwards.
GTCTCCCGGGGCGGTACCCGGCCGGTGCGGCCCGAGGGGCTGACCCCCGAGGAGGAGCCGTCGGATGCGTAGCACGCTCGTGGCCGGCCTGATCCTGGCGCTGGTCCCCGTGGCGGGCCACGCCCAGGACTGGCGGGAGATGACCTCGTTCCGCCAGCGCACCGACGAGAGTCGCATGGACGTGCGGGTGCGGTACGGCGCGGGCGAGCTCGTGGTCGTGCCCGGCAATGCCGGCGAGCTGTACCGGGTGAGCCTGCGCTACGACTCGCACATGTTCGACCCCGTGATCGACTACGAGCCGGGTGACCTCGAGGTGGGCGTGGAGGGCCGCGACGGCCGGATGCGGATCCGGAACACCGAGGCCGGCGAGCTCCGCCTTCAGCTCTCGCCCGACGTGCTCCTGGAGCTGGACATGGACTTCGGCGCGGTGCAGGCCGATCTCGACCTGGGCGGGCTGCAGGTGGCCAGCCTGGACGTGGAGACCGGCGCCAGCGAAACGGAGATCCGGTTCGACCGACCGAACGCCACGGCGTGTGACCGGCTCGACCTCACCATGGGCGCAGCCGCCTTCGCCGTACGGGGACTGGGTCACGCGGGCTGCGAGCGGATCACCACCGAGGGCGGCGTCGGCGACCTGACCCTCGATTTCCAGGGGGAGTGGCGCCGGGACATGGAGGCCGACATCACCATGGCGCTCGGGTCCGTCACATTGATCATCCCGGAGAACGTGGGCGTGCGCGTCGACAAGGACACGTTCCTGACCGGCTTCGACCGGAGCCGGTTCTACAAGCGAGGCGATACGTACTACTCCGACAGCTGGGATACGGCAGAGCGTCGACTCACCGTGCAGCTCGAAGGGGCGTTCGGCTCGGTGAAGATCCGGTGGGCGCCGCCCACCCCCGCCATCACGCCGTAGGGAGCGACGGGCGCCGCCCCGCAACGAGGCAGGAGGACACCATGATCTCGACCATACTGACCTATCTGATCGTCGGCCTGATCGTCGTGGTGGGTGCGTCCATTGCGCTGGCGGTCCTGGGCACGGTCTTCGGCCTGGCGCTTGGCCTGGCCAAGTTCCTGCTCCTCACAGTGGGGCCGATCCTGCTCGTGGGCTACGTGGTCACCCGCCTGCTGGCCCCGAAGAGCCAGCGGCTGTCCAAGGCCGAACGAGACTGGCTCGAGAGCTGAACGCCGGGGCCGCAAGCTCCCCGCAGGCTCATAAATTCCGGGGAACGGCGACCTACGCCTTCCGGGTCACCACCACCTTCGCGCCGCGACCGACCTCGAGTCGGTCCGCGGCGCGGCCGTCCCGAACCGAGACCTCGAGCAGCTCCACCGACCCGATGAGCCCCAGCACTTCGCCAGACTCCACGTCGCCGTAGGTGCGGCGGACGGGCCCCACAGCCGTCCCGGCCACGCCCACCTCCGCGCCGGATGGGACCCAATCAGCGGGAATGTTCGTAATGAGGTTGCCGAACCGGTCGACCTCCAGCACTTCGCCCTCCACACCGGTCCCGGTCTGGCGCGGTTGGGGCATGGGAAGGAGGTGTGGGTCGTGGACCTCCGGGCCGAGCTTCTTCAAGGCACCGCCCCGGACCAGGTGGCCGGCCGCCGGCGCGAAGATGTCGCGGCCGTGGAACGTGGCCGAGGCACCTTCGACGATCCCCGGGTCGGTGATCTCGACGAGAGCCGCCTCCCCGGCGCCCTGCAGGACGAGGCTGAGAGCCCCGTTGTCCGGGGCGACGAAATAGCGGCCATCGATCCGGGCGGCGATGGCGCGCCGCGCCGTCCCGACACCCGGATCCACCACAACCACATGGACGGTGCCTTCCGGGTAGAAGCCGGCGTAGCGGGAGAGGGCCAGGGCGGCGCCGAACACATCGCCCTGGTCGATGGCATGGGACGCATGCTCGACCACGGCGTCGGGCGCGGTCGCCGCCACCACCCCGGCCATGGCCGCCGCGTACCCATCGGCGGTTCCGAAGTCGGTGAGCAGGGTGACGCGTCTCACGGCTCGCTCGGGCTCAGACCTGGGCGGTCTCACCCTGCTCGACGGCGGCCAGGATCTTCCCGGCGATGGTGTTAAAGGCCTGCCCCGCCGGCGAGTCCGGCGCCGACAGCGCGGTGGGCTGCCCCTCGTCGCCGGCCGTACGCACGGCGGAGTCCAGCGGCACCTCACCGAGGAACGGCAGCTCCATGGCCTCCGCCAGCTGGCGGCCACCGCCGGTGCCGAAGATGTCGTGGCGCTCGCCGCAGCTCGGGCAGACGAACCCGCTCATGTTCTCGATGATGCCCAGCACCTCGGTGTTGACGCGCTCGAACATGCGGACGCCCCGGCGGACATCGCCCACGGAGACCGACTGGGGCGTGGTGACCATGACGGCGCCGTCGAGGTCGATGGTCTGGACGAGGGACAGCTGGGCGTCACCGGTGCCCGGCGGCAGGTCGATGACCAGCACGTCGAGGAAGTCCCACTCGACCTGCTCGAGGAACTGCTTGAGGACGCCCGTGACCAGCGGCCCCCGCATGATGGCGGGCTGCTCCTCCTCGAGGAGGAAGCCGAGGCTCATGAGCTTCACGCCGTGGGCCTCCAACGGCACGATCCGCTCCTGCCCCTTCGGGCCCGAGACCTTCGGACGCCGGGTCTCGCCGAACATCTGCGGGATGTTGGGCCCGTAGATGTCGGCATCCAGGAGCCCCACCGTCTTCCCCTGCTGGGCCAGCGAGACCGCCAGGTTCGCCGCCACGGTGGACTTCCCGACGCCGCCCTTCCCGGAGCTCACGGCGATGAAGTGCTCCACGTTCGGCAGCAGCCCCGACTGGGGCTCCGGTGCCGGCACCGAGTCCGGCGCCGGCTGCCGCTCGGGACCGCCCTGCTGTCCTTGCGACTGCATGGTCTGGGGCAGGCGGACATCGATCTTCACCTTGTCCACACCCTTCACCGCCTCCACGGCGGAGCGGGTGTCGCGGACCAGGGTGCCGGGATCTTCGGGGCCCAGGGCGAAGCCGAAGGAGACCACGCCGTCTTCGACGGTCAGCTCCTGGATCTGGCCGGTCAGGACGCTCTGGCTGGTGGAAGGGTTGACCACGCTGTCGAGCGCCGCCCGGACCCGGGTTTCGAGGTCGTGTGTATCCGTCATGTCTGTCCGTTGGGTGCGAGGTTGAAAAAGACCGGCTGGCGACCCCGTGGGGCCACCAGCCGAGTCTCGATCGATCGGGACACGGGGCCGGCTCAAAAAGCGCGGACCTCGCGCACTTCGGGCACTGCGGTGAGGATCCGCTTCTCGATCCCCTGACGCAGTGTGACGTCGGAGATCGGACACTCGCCGCAGGCCCCGAGGAAGCGAAGCTGAAGCACGCCCGCGTCGGCGTCGAAGTCGATGTACTCGACATCGCCCCCGTCGCTGCGGAGCGCCGGCCGGATCGACTCCAGCACCTCCAGGATCTGTTCCCGCGTCTCCATGAGACGGCTCCCATCCCCGTTCTTCGCTGCTCCCGAAGGAGCCACAGCCTGTAACTACCCGCCGGACCTCGAAAGTTCCGGCGAGGCTCTTCGACATTTCGAGTGAGTCCTGGGTCCGGAGGCATCGGTAACCGCGGAACCGCGGAGGCGCGGAGCACGCGCGGAGAACTTCTTTTGAGTTTGATCCGGGCAGGGCAGGCTGGGTAGCGGAAGACGCGAGCTCTGCGTTGGCATCACGGAGGCCGGGTTCGGGTTCACCCACATGAGCTGTCGGGGACGTTCGCCCGGGAAGGCAGCCTCGCCGGCACCCCGCTGCTCTGCCGGCCGCGCTGCCTTACCGGAAAAAGAAGAAAAAAATCCGCGTACGCTCCGCGCCTTCGCGCCTCCGCGGTTGACCGGGCGCCCGGAGGCACGACTACTTCACGTCATCGCGCTGGCGCTCGGCGATGGCCTTGGCCTGCGTGAACAGGAGCAGGTAGTCCGGGCCGCCGGCCTTCGAGTCGGTGCCACTCATGTTGAAACCGCCGAACGGCTGCACGCCCACGAGCGCGCCCGTGATCTTGCGGTTGAAGTAGAGGTTCCCGACGTGGAACTCTTCCTTCGCCCGATCCAGCCGCTCCCGCGAGGAGCTGAACACGCCACCCGTCAGCCCGTACTCGGTACCGTTGGCGATCTCCAGCGCGTGGTCGAAGTCCTTCGCCTTGATGAAGGCCAGGACCGGGCCGAAGATCTCTTCCTGCGCGATGGTGGCGTCCGGATCCACGTCCGCGATGATCGTGGGCGGGATGAAGTACCCGTCGGCGCTCTCATCGACCTCGCCGCCGAGCATCAGGCGGCCCTCGTTCTTCCCGATCTGGATGTACTCCGTGATGCTCTTGCGGGCGGCCGAGTCGATGACGGCGCCCATGAACGTGTCCCTGTCCGTGGTATCACCCATGGTGATGTCCTTCGCCTTCTCGACCGCCTTCTCGAGGACCTCGTCGTAGACGTCCTCGACCACGATGGCCCGGGAGCACGCCGAGCACTTCTGGCCCTGGAACCCGAAGGCGCCGGCCACGATGGCGTCGGCGGCCGCGTCCAGGTCGGCGGTCTCATCGACCACCTGGGCGTCCTTGCCGCCCATCTCCAGGATCGTCCGCTTCAGCCAGATCTGGCCGTCGTGGACCTTGGAGGCCCGCTCGAAGATCCGGAGCCCGACCTCCTTGGAGCCGGTGAACGCGATCATCCGCGTCAGCGGGTGGTCCACCAGCGCGTCGCCGATCTGGCTCCCGGGGCCCGGCAGGAAGGCGAGCGCTTTCTTCGGCAGCCCGGCCTCGTGCAGGATCTTGACGTACTGGGCGGCGATGGCCGGGGCCGTGGACGCCGGCTTCAGCACCACGGTATTCCCCGCCACCAGCGCGGCGGCGGTCATCCCACCCATGATGGCGGCCGGGAAGTTCCACGGCGGGATCACGACGGAGACGCCCAGCGGGATGTAGCGCAGCTCGTTCTCCTCACCGGGGTACTCCACCACTTCCTGCGGCCCGGCCAGCTCGAGCATCTTGCGGGCGTAGTACTCGTTGAAGTCGATGAGCTCGGCCAGGTCGGCCACGGCCTCGGTCCAGCTCTTCGAGACCTCGAACACCATCCACGCGGCCAGCTCGGCCTTCCGCTCCCGCATGATGTCGGCGGCCCGGAAGAAGATCTCGGCCCGCTCCTCCGCGGGCGTGGACTTCCACTCGTTCTCGAAGAACTCGTGGGCCTTCTCCACGGCCTCATCGCCCAGCTGCCGGTCGGCCTGGACGAAGGTCCCGATCACCTGGCTCGGGTCCGCCGGGTTCACCGAGTCCTTGGTCTCGCCCTCGTGGATCTCTTCCCCGTCCACGATCAGCGGATACGTCTGCCCGAGCTCGGAGCGGACCTTCTCGATGGCCTTCTCCATCCGCTCGACGTTCTCGGGGTCGCTCCAATCGTAGTACGGCTCGTTGGTGAACCCCTCGATCCCTACGGGGAGCTTCGTTCGTGTCGCCATGTTCCCACCCTTCTCTATGGTTTTCTGTCCTCGTTGTCTGGTTGGCCCGGGGCCAAGCTACGGGCCTCGCCGCGGGGGCGTCAACGCGAACGCCGCAGCCGCTGACGCGGCCCTCCTACTCCAACCGGCCCGCCGGCTCCGGCGGCGGCGGCGCGCCGATCCCGTCGGCCTCCGGGTCCGGCGCCCGAACGCTCGGCGGTACGCCCAGGGTAATGGTATCACCGGCGTCCACCCCCCGCTCCGCGAGGATCCGGCGCACGGCCAGCGGACCGTGGTGGCGCCCGTCTTCGATGAAGACCCGGTCGGGCCGGTTCCCACCCGCCACCACGCCCGCAATGAAGACGCCAGGAACGTCGGTCTCCATGGTCTCGGGATCGTGAGCGGGCACGCCGCTGCTCTCATCGACGGTCACGCCCAGCTCCCGGAGCAGCGTCGGGTCCGGCCGGTACCCGGTCATGGCCAGGACGAAGTCATTGTCGAGCTCCGCAAGGGCTCCGGTCTCCTCGTGCCGCAGCCGGACCCGGTCTCCGAGCACCTCCGTCACCCGCGTGTTCCACCGGACGTCGATCTCGCCCTTGGCGAGGCGGTTCTCGATGTCCGGCCGGATCCACGGCTTCACGCCGGAATCCAGCTCATCGAGGAAGTGTACGAGGGTGACCCGGGCTCCCGCCCGCCACGTGGCCAGCGCCGCCTCCACCGCCGAGTTCCCCGCGCCGATGACCACCACGTCCTGGTCGAAGTACGGGTGCCCCTCGGTGAAGTAGTGCCGGACCTTCGGCCGCTCCTCGCCGGGGATGCCCATGTAGTTGGGCAAGTCCGCGTAGCCGGTGGCCACCACCACGTTCCGGGCCGCCACCGTGCGCTCGGTGCCGTCCATGGTCCGGGTCCGGAGCTGGAAGGCGTCCTTCTCCCCGGCCAGGCCCGCCACCTCCTGGTACTGCCGGAGGTTCAGGTCGAACTCGGTGGCGACGCGGCGGTAGTACTTGAGGGCGTCGCCGCGGGTGGGCTTGTCGCCCGGCGCGATGAACGGCACCCCGCCGATCTCGAGCCGGTCGGCGGTGCTGAAGAAGGTGGCGTACGTGGGGTAGAGGGTGATGGATCGGGTGATGCACCCCTTGTCGAACACGGCGCATTCGAGCCCCGCCTGGGTGGCCGCCACCGCCGCGCTGAGCCCGCACGGGCCCGCGCCGATCACGGCCAGATCGAGTTTATCGTTCATTGGCTGGTTCGAGTGTCATTCGCTGTACGGTCGACGCCTCCACGGCGCTCCGATGTAGGGACAGTGGCAGCAGCTCGCCGGCGCGCCACATCTCGAGCTGGTCGTCGTAGTGGCGGCTGTATGGCAGTCCACTCTGCCCCGTGGGGATGACGAACCCTGCTCCGGCCTCGGTGTTCCCCAGCTCGGTCACCATCCGCATGCTGACGCCGGACGTGGTGAGGAAGGGAAACTCGTCATCCGGGGTCCGGAACGCCCAGTGGGCGACGTTCACGGTGAACGGCGAGCCGTGGTGGGGCAGCGGCCCCAGGTTCAGCCCGAAGAGCCGGTCGAGGAGCGCCACATCGCCGAGGGCGTGGCGGTGCACGGCCCGGTTGGACTCGGCCCACCGCCGGTCTCCGGCGGCGTCGGCGGCCTCGCGGATCGCCCGCTCCGACAACGCCCGGTACCGGGCCTCGGGCTCATCCGCCCACGGCACGGCACGGCCCTCGAGCACCACCGTGGCCGACTCGCGGGTGAAGTACGCCGCCGGCCCACGATAGAGGTCCCGGGCGAGCTCGCGACGGAGCGTCTCGTTCCAGGCGTAGAAGAGCGCGGCGGCCTCCGTGTCCCCATCGGCGTGCAGGTCCCACGCCCGGAGCCGCCCGGCCACGTGGTCGAGCGCCGCCGCCTCGGCCGCCTCGATGGCCCGGCCCACGAACCGTTCGGCGTACAGGTCGTACACATCCAGCTGCATGGCCAGGGTCGCGGCCGGGTCCAGCGGCGCCTCGGCCTCGGTGATCATCTCGGTGATCCGCATGGCCCGGAACGGCTGCAGCCACGACGCGCTGATGAGCTCCGCCACGGGCTCCGCCGTCTGACGGTTGTTGGCGGTGGCCACGAACCCGGCGGGCGGATCGAGGGCACGGGGATGCTCCGCGAACGGCAGATCCCCGGTCCAGTCCCACTCGCCCGTCCACCCGGGTCTGGGGATCACGGTGGCCGGCCGCCGATCCCCGCGGATCGGTACGGTCCCACCCATGACATAGCCGATGTGCCCCGCCGTGTCCGCGTAGACCAGGTTCTGGTGCGGGTCGTCCATGAGGCCCACCGCCGCCTGGAACTCGTCCCAGCCACCGGCCTGGTTGAAGCCGATCACGGCCCGAATGACGGTGGTGGGCTCGTGGGCGGTCCAACGCAGCGCCAGCACGGTGTTCCCGGCGCCCGCCGTGTCGGTCACGGGGACCACGGGCCCGTGCCGGGTACGACGCACCTCCATGACCTCCGGCTCGTCTCTCCCCTTCACCGCGATGGTCTCGGCCACCACCTCGAACGGCCGGCTCCCGTCCGGGGTCACATACCGCCCCGGATCCTCGGGATCGACCCGCTCGATGAAGAGGTCCACGTCGTCTACGTAGGCGTTGGTGAAGCCCCAGGCCAGTGCCCGATTGCGCCCCACGATGACCATCGGCGCGCCGGCCAGGGTGACGCCCATGGCATCCAGGGCGGGGGCCGAGTCGACCGCGGGCGCGTGCAGCGCCATGAGGTACCACAAGCTCGGCGCCTGCAGGTCCAGGTGCATGTCGTTGGCCAGGATCGGCTTCCCCGACGCGGTCCGTTCTCCGCTCACCACCCACGAGTTCGACGCGGCGGCGATGCTGTAGCGGTCGAGCAGGGCGGCGGCCAGCGGCGGCGGGTCGGCGGGCTCGGGAGGCAGGATGGTGGCGTCCCAGTCCGGGAACTCCGGGAAGAGCCAGCGGACCCGCTCCTCGGGGAGCCGCCGGAGCGCCCGGGCCACCGCCACAGACTCGCCGTACGCGGCCAGCGTGTACGACATCATCTTCGCCACGGCCAGGGTGTGGACGGGCTCCCACGGCTCGGGCCCGTAGCCCAGCACCAGGAACTCGGGCGGGAGCGGGCCGTCCCACGTTTCGAGGGCGGCGTTGACGCCGTCGGCGTACACCTGGAGGACCGCCCGCTCGTGAGCGCCGAGGCTGTCCATCCCGGCCACGGCGGCCTCCCAGAGGCCCACGCGGCGCATGAACCGGTCGGTGCCCAGGGCGGGCTCCCCCATGACCTCGGCGAGCCGACCCTGGATCGCCCGGCGCACCAGCTCCATCTGCCAGAGGCGGTCGCGGGCATGGAGGTAGCCCTGGGCGAAGACGGCGTCGTGGAGGCTACCGGCCCATACGTGGGGCACGGCCCGGTCGGTCCACAGCACCTCGACGGGGGAGGCGATGCCACTCAGCGTCTCGGTGCCGGTCCGGGCCTGCTCCCCGGACCGCACGTACCCCAGGACGCCCACGGCCACGGCCACCACCAGTACCACCACCGCCGACAGCGCGATCGCCAGCTTCCGCATCGCTCCGCTCTCCGTCTTTCGATTCACACGCTCCCCGGGGCCTTCCGCACGGTGCCGGCCGGGCTCAGGCGGTGTCCAGCGCGTGGGCCAGGTCCGCCTCCAGATCCGGTGCATCTTCCACGCCCACACTCAACCGGATGAAGCCGTCGGCGATCCCCGCCGCGTGCCGCTCCTCAGCGGTCATGGCCGCGTGGGACGTGTACCGGGGCATGGAAGCCAGCGACTCCACACCCCCGAGGCTCGGGGCCACCGCGAACAACTCCAGGCGCTGCATGACCCGGACCGCCACGTCGTCGCCACCCCGGACCACGAACGCCAGCATCCCGCCAAACCCATCGAACAGCTCGGCCGCCGTGGCATGGTCGGGGTGATCCGCGAGCCCCGGGTAGTGGACCACCTCCACCGCCGGGTGCTCCGCGAGCCAGGTGGCGAGCCGGCCGGCCGTGGCGTTCTGACGCTCGACCCGAACGGCCAGCGTCTTCAGGCCGCGCTCCAGGAGCCACAGGGCGTGGGGGTCCAGACTCGGGCCGAACGACTTCAGCCGTTCCCGGGCCGCCTCCGTACGGGCCCGGGCACCGACCAGCACGCCAGCCACCAGATCGGAATGCCCGCCCAGGTACTTCGTGGCGCTGTGGATCACCAGGTCCACGCCGTGCTTCACCGGCCGGAAGTTGATCGGCGTGGCGAATGTGGCGTCCATGACCAGGGGGATCCCGTGCTCGCGAGCCATCGCGGCCACCGGACGGGGGTCCGGCACCCTGAGCGTGGGGTTGACCGGCACCTCCATGTAAAGGAGGCGGGTCTCCGGACGGATGGCGGCGGCCCAGTCTCCGGCGGGATCCACGAATGTGGTCTCGATCCCCAGGCGGGGCAGCTCCCGGGTCAGGAGGACCCGGGTGCCGCCGTACAGCGAGTCGGCGGTTACCAGGTGGTCCCCGGCGCCCGCGAAGGTGAGGATGGCGAGGGAGACCGCCGCCATCCCGCTGCCGCAGACCAGCGCGGCCTCGGCGGTCTCCAGCGCGGCGATCCGGGCGCCCACCCGTCGGTGCGCCTCGGTGTTCGAGTAGCGGCCGTAGAGGACCTCGCCTTCGGGCTCGACCGCGTTGTAGAAGGTGGCGCTGGAGACCAGTGGCGGCACCACCGGCGCGCCCGGCTCCCGGGCCGGATTCCCCGCGTGAACCGCCCGCGTGGACGGGCCGCCTCGCGGCGTGCTGTGGTCATCGGGCATCCGGCTTCCTCCTGTTGGCGTGGCCGTCCGGGGCGATCGACGTGGCCGCCCGGGGCTCCTCGGCGCGGTGGCCCGGACGGCGGCGGCGCGGCGAAAAACTAGGTTCCGATGGGTTCAGCGGCAAAGGCAGCTGACTTGACGTCCGGGGTACGAGCGCCGCATTCTGCGCCCATCTCCCTGCCAACCGGCACACCGGATGAATCGGATCAGCAACAAAGCGGCAGCAGAAGCGGTCCTCCGAGAGCTCCCCTCGGTGCTCGGTGCGTACGTCAGCGAGGACCTGGAAGGCCACCCCCGGGAGATCCATCTCCTGGTCCGCCACGGCCCCGACGCCGCCAGCCTGGCCCGGGACATCCGGGGCCTGCTCGAGGAGCGGTTGGGGATCCCCATCGATCAGCGGGTGATCAGCATTGCGCAGCTCGCCCCGGAGCCCGAGGTGGAATCGCTCCCTGAGGGGGCCGCCGAAGAGGTGGCGGCCGCCGTCGAAGCGGAATCCGCCGGGCAAGCGGACGAACGCCCGCGCCCGGTAGCCGGCCGTCCGATCTTCGCCGGGCTCGAGTCCACCACATCCTCCGGCCACGTGCGGGTCGGGGTCCGGCTGGAGTGGCAGGACGAGGAGAGCCTGGGAGAGGCGGAGGCGGTGGACACGCCCGTGGGCCGTGCCCGCGCCGCGGCGACCGCCACCCTCCTGAGCGCGGTGAACGCGGTGTGGAATGACGGGCTCAGTCTCGAGCTCGATTTCGCCTCCATCGTCCAGGCGCTGGACGGGGAGTACGTGCTGGTGAGCGTGCTGGGGATGGCGAGCCGCTTCGGCCGCCGACCGCTGCCCCTCGTAGGCGCACACCCGGTGGAGAGCGATGTGGAGACCGCCGCCGCGCTGGGCACCCTGAAGGCCATCAACCGGATCCTGGCGGTGGCGCTCCGGGCGCAGGGGTAGCGCTACTCCTCGAGCAGCGAGCGCAGCGCGAAGTACGTCCGCGGGATGTCGATCCGGGCCACCACGCGGCGCCGGGCCAGCGCCTCCAGCGCCCCGGCGACGTCATCTTCCCCCCGGCCCAGGTGCTCGGCCACCTCGCCGGCGCCCCCACGCTCCAGCGCGTTCAGCGCACGCCAGGCTTCGGCCTCGAGATCATCCACATCCCCGAGGAGCGCGAGCTCGCCGTCCGTCAGCTCGGCGGTAATGGCGAGCCCCTGACGGCTCAGGACGGTCTCGATGGTCTCCCGGTGCCGGTCATCGATGCCCCGGGCCACGAAGAAGGCCTCGGCCGGGCGGTCGGAGCGGAGGAATCGCTGCACCAGCTTGGCCACGGTCTCGTCGGCACAGCTGTAGTCGAGGACCACCACCTCGCTGAAGTCGAGGACCGTGACCGAAAGGGCGCCCAGCTCGCCGAGCTGTGCCTCGATGCCCAGCCGCAGCGCCTGGCCCGTGGGCCGGGTGACGAGGTGGCTGTAGAGAGTGGCCACGGTCTGCCGGACCATGTCCGACATGTCGAACCGGAGGGGTACGACATCGCCGAAGTCGGTCATCCCTTCCCCTCCCCCTCGATCTCACGGGACGGCAGCGTGATGGTGATCTGGGCGCCGGGAAACCCGGGCAGGTCGTCCTCGAGGGGTGGCGCGTCGTCCCACGCGGGGACATCGGCGATGCGTGCGGTCCCGCTCCGGATGGCGATCTTCCCGTTCCACCGCCCCACCTGCTTGCGGATCTGCTGGAGCCCCTGGCCCCGGCCGGGGTCGTGGAACCGCGTCAGTCCGTGGATGAACGCCGCTTCCAGCGCCGATGCGTCGCTCCAGCGCTCGCCGTAACGGGCGGCGTGCTCACTGGCCAGGGAGCCGTAGAACCCCACGCCCAGGTCCATCACCGCGATGGAGACCACCTTCCGACCGAGGCGCTTCTGCCAGTTGTACGTCTGGGTGGCGACCCAGCCCCCGGCCTCGGCGTGGTCGATGATGTTCTGGCAGACCTCCGACAGCATCACGCTGAACTGGAACGCCTCCTTCAGCGGGATGTTGAGCTGCCGGGTCAGGATCGCCAGCGCGCGCTCGTTCACCCGGTCCACGATCTGGTGGACGTCCATGTGTGACCTGACCGGCGTGATCTCGAGCAGCACATCGGACGCGCCGTCGGCCCGTTTCCGGCCGCCGCCGTGGAGCTCGTAGATCTCCTGGGCGTGCGTGAAGAACGACATCCGTGCCAGGTAACTGACCACCTCGGCCGAGTCGGGCATCTGGAAGCGGGGGGTGTGCCCCCTCTCCCGGGCCACCTTTCCCACCGCCAGCAGGGCGAGCATCCCGAACGGGTCGACCCAGCGGAGGCGGCGCGCGTCCACCAGCACGCCCCCGTCGCCGGCCGCCAGCGCGGCGTTCAGCTCCGCCACCAGGGGGTCGAACGAACGGTCGTCCAGGTTGGCGGGCACTCCGATCACATTCACGCGTCGGCCCTCAGGTGTTGGTAGAGCCCATCGGCTCCACGGTGGTCCACGTTCCGGGCGGCGGCCCGGTTGCTCCCCCTCATCGCGTCGCTCAGACGCCGCCCCCGCATCAGCTCCACGAAGCAGGTGGCGCCCCACACATCGCCACAGCCGGTAGGATCGCCCGTCGACCCCGGCGTGTCGAGGGCCACCTCGCCGGACCGGACCGACCGCTCCCCATCAAACGAGTTGGAGGCCGTTCGGCCACCCGCATCCGCGTCCGGACCCGGTCCGCCCGGCTCGACGGCGTTCGGCCACACCGGCGCATCGGCCGGGGCGAACCAGGCCGCGGCCTCGGGGCCACGCGTCACCACCACCGCCCGGACCCCTCGCCGCACGGCCGCCCGGGCCGCCGCCTCCGGCCGTTCATCCCCGGCCAGGATGGCGAGCTCGCGCCGGTTGGCCTGGACCACGTGGAAGGGATCCAGCCACGCCTCCGGCGTCTCGGGGCGCCGGGGCACGCGGTGCCCATCGTCGTCGATCCCGAGCACCAGGGAGTGGAGATCCACGTACCGGGGTACGGGGACAGCCGTCAGCCGGCCGACCGTCTGGCGGTCGAGCTCGAACCCCGAGATCAGGTTCACGTACAACCCGGCGAGGCCGTCGAGGCAGGGCGCGAGCTGCTGCCACGTCCACCCCGCCACGCCGCCGCTGAGCTGCTCGTCGCGGTCGTGGCGGTCGCGGTAGCGCAGCCGGACCCGGTTGTTGGGCTCCTCCACCTCACGGACGCCGCCCGGGAGCTCGAGGCCGGGCACCGACTCGAGGAACCGCCACGCCCGGTCGGCCAGGTCGGCGCCGAGACGTACGATCGGTCGGACCCGCCACCCGTCGGGCGCCGCGGCGGCCGCGGCGGCCAGGGAGTAGGTGATGCCACCCCATCGCTCGATGGTCTCGCCGGACGGGTGCTCGATGGTATCCCAGACCATGGTCCCGAGGACGCCGATGGTCACGGGAGGCCCCACCGGTCCCCGGCACCGCGGATCCAGCCGTGCACCGGATCCGTCAAACGCGTCCCAGCACGTCGTTCTTGAACATGGCGATGGCGCCGATGACGCCGGCGGTGCCCATGAGCTCGGCCGGCACGATCTGACACGCTTCCTGGGCGCTCTTGAACGCCCGGCGCCGGACCTCGGCCCGGAGCGGCACGAAGAGGTGCTCGCCGGCCCTGGTCACGCCGCCTGTGACGACCACCATCTCCGGGTTCAGGATATTCACGATGTTGGCGATGCCGGTGCCCAGGAACTTGGCGGTCTCCTTCATGACCTCGTTGGCGTAGGCATCGCCGAGAACGGCGCCCTCGTAGACGGTGGCGGCGGTGATCCTATCGAGCTTGCCGTCCACCAGGTCCGGGAGCACGGTCTCCGCTCCGGCCTCGATCCCCTCCACGGCCCGGGCAGCGATGTTGGGACCGGAGGCGTAAGCTTCGAGGCAGCCGTAGTTGCCGCAGTTGCACTTCCGGCCCGTGCTGTCGATGGTCATGTGGCCGATCTCGCCGGCCGCGTCGCTGGCGCCGTGGAAGATCTCGCCTTTCAACACGATCCCGCCGCCGATCCCCGTGCCCAGGGTGAAGCCGACCAGGGTGTCCACGTCCTTTCCCGCCCCGAGCCACCACTCGCCGTACGTGGCGCAGTTGGCGTCATTGTCGAGGCTGGCCGGCAGGCCTACGGCGTTGGAGATCAGGTCCCGCAGCGGGAAGTTCCGCCAGCCCAGGTTGGGCGTGTTGATGATGGTGCCGGTCTTCCGGTCCAGCGGGCCGGGCGAGCCGATCCCGATCCCCGCGAAATCCTCCTTGCCGCCGTCGTGCTCGTGGGCCACGGTTCGGATCGCCTCGTTGACCATGGCCACGATCTTGTCCACCACGTACTTGGGGCCCTTGTGAGACTCCGTGCTCTTGGTGGTCATGGCCAGGACATCGCCGTTGCCACCGTCCAGCGGCAGCACGCCCACGGAGATGTTCGTTCCGCCCAGATCCACCCCGACCACCCACCGCTTCGATCCGTCGCTCATTCCGCTCCTTTCGTGCCCGACAACGGGGCGACGAACGCCTCCGCCTCGAGCTCTTCGATCCCGCAGCGCGCCCGTACGGTGCCGGCACGCCGCGTGGCATCCCGGATCGCCTGGTTCGCTCGCATGGACTCCTCGGTTCGGTAGGGGCGGCCGTGGTCCAGATGAATGGTAACCGCCCGGTGCCGGATCAGCACGCTCCTCACCCCCAGGTTCCGCAGCCGCTCGCCGAACTCCCGGTCCTGGCCGCCGTACCCCATCTCGTGCTCGAAGCCGTTGGCCCGCACCACGATCTCCCGCCACGTAGACGCGTTGTTGCCGTTCCAGGTGGCACCGGTGGGGCTCAACGCGTCCAGGGTCGCTGGCCACGCCTCGCCCTCCAGGAGCCGCAGCCGGTGCCGGCCCGGATTGAAGCCCCGGGCCATCAGCCAGCCAGCGTCGAAAGCACGTCCCGTGACCACGTCGTCTTCGGTGATCGCCTCGCTCACGTCCCGGGGGAGCCGCACGGCCCCGCCGGACAGGAAGGCGCCGGGCCGGGCGAGGCGAACGTGCGTCGCCACGAAGTCGGACCGGGGGATGCAGTCACCGTCACTGAAGATCAGGTAGGGCGCCTCGGCGGCCATGACGGCCCGGTTCAGGATCACGCACTTCCGGTAGCCGGAGTCGGCGTGCCAGACGTGGCGGAGCTCGAGCGGCGAATACTTCTCCCGGGCCTCGGCCACCACCGCCCGGGTCCCGGCCCCGGAGCCGTCATCGGCAATGACCACCTCGAAGTCCGGGTGCGTCTGGCGCGCGTACCCCCAGAGCGTCTTCCGGAGCCACTGCGGCTGGTTGTAAGTGGAGAGGATGACGGCGGCACGCACGCGTCACTCCCCGACCTGGAGCACCGCCAGGAACGCCTCCTGGGGGATCTCGACGGTGCCGACCTGCTTCATCCGGCGCTTCCCCTCCTTCTGCTTCTCCAGCAGCTTCCGCTTCCGGGTGATGTCACCGCCGTAGCACTTGGCGGTGACGTCCTTCTTCAGCGCCCGCACCGTGGTCCGGGCGATGACCTTGGTCCCGATGGCCGCCTGGATCGCCACCGCGAACTGCTGCCTCGGGATCAGATCCTTCAGCTTGCTGGCCATGTCCCGGCCGTACTCGTACGCCTTGTCCTCGTGGATGATCACGCTGAACGCGTCGATGGGGTCTCCGTTGATGAGCATGTCCAGCTTCACCAGCGGGTTCGGCCGGTACTCGTCGAGCTCCCAATCCAGCGACGCGTAGCCGCGGGTGCCGCTCTTCAGCCTGTCGTAGAAGTCCAGGACCACCTCGGCCAGCGGGACCTCGTAGAGGAACTCGACCCGGTTCGAGTCGAGGTAATGCATGTGGATGTACTCGCCCCGGCGGTCGTGGAGCAGCTTCTGCACGTTCCCGATGTACTCGGCCGGACACATGATCCGGGCCTTCACGTACGGCTCCTCCACGCGCTGGATGCTGCCCCGGTCCGGCATGGCCGTGGGGTTCTCGATCAGCTCGGTGGTGTCATCGGTCTTCACCACGTGGTACTCCACGTTCGGGACCGTGGTGATCAGGTCGAGGTCGAACTCCCGCTCCAGCCGCTCCTGCACGATCTCCATGTGCAGCAGCCCCAGGAACCCGCACCGGAACCCGAAGCCGAGGGCCGTGGATGTCTCCGGCTCGTAATGGAGGCTCGCGTCGTTCAGCTTCAGCCGCTCCAGGGCGTCCCGGAGCTCTTCGTAGTCGTCGGCGTCGGTGGGGTAGAGCCCGCTGAAGACCATGGGCTTCACCTCCTGGTAGCCCGGCAGCAGTTCGGCGGCGGGGTTGTCGGCGTCCAGGACCGTGTCGCCCACGCGCGTCTCGGTGACCCGCTTGATGGCCGCGATCACGTACCCCACGTCCCCCGGGGTCAGCTCCTTCTGCTTGACCCGGCCCAGCCGCATGAAGCCCACCTCGTCGACCTCGTACTCCTGCGCCGACGCGCCGAAGGTGATGTTCATCCCGGGCCGGATGCTCCCGTCCACCACGCGGATGCTCGGCACCGCCCCCTGGTACTGGTCATAGAAGGAGTCGAAGATGAGCGCCCGGAGTGGCGCGTCGGGATCGCCCTCCGGCGGCGGGACCCGCTCGACGACCCGCTCCAACAGCGCATCGACGCCCGTGCCCTCCTTCGCGCTCACCAGGAGCACGTCGTCAGGCTCGCACCCCAGCAGATCCACCAGTTCGTCGCGCCGCTTCTCGGGCTCGGCGCCCGGCAGGTCGATCTTGTTCAGGACCGGGATGATCTCGAGCCCGGCGTCCATGGCCAGGAAGAGGTTCGACAGCGTCTGCGCCTGCACGCCCTGCGCCGCGTCCACCACCAGCACCGCCCCTTCGCACGCCGCCAGACTGCGGCTGACCTCGTAGGTGAAATCCACGTGCCCGGGCGTGTCGATCAGATTGAAATCGTACGTCTTTCCGTCCCGGGCCCTGTAGTCCATCCGGATCGCGTGGAGCTTGATGGTGATCCCCCGCTCCCGCTCCAGCTCGTTGGAGTCCAGCACCTGCTCGCGCATCTCCCGCTTGTCCAGCGTGTGCGTGGACTCCAGGAGGCGGTCGGCCAACGTCGACTTGCCGTGGTCGATGTGGGCGACGATGCAGAAGTTGCGGATGTGTTCTATGCGCACGCGATCCGTCTTTTCGCTCAGCGTTTCAGGGATACGACAGCCATGAAAGGTAATGGGAGTCCGAGGGGCGCGTAAATCCGGTCCGGCCGGAAACCGACCCGGTCGCGGCGTCCCGTGGCGCTACCCGAAACGCCGGGGCCCGGCGCCTCCGCGAACGGAAGGCCGGGCCCCGGGAATGCGCGGCGTCGCCGCGCCGGACCAGCGTGCCGGGCGTCAGTTCACGGACACCGTGTACGCGCCGGTCTCCCCATCACCCCAGCTGGTCACCTCAATGCGGTAGCAGCCAGCCGAGAGGGTGGTGTTGATCCTGGAGTTGAACGTTTCCGAACTCGCGTCGTCGTTCTCGGTGATGTAGGTCCCGTCGCCCTCGTAGAGGTACAGGTACGTATCCACCGGGTCCGACGTGGCGTCGATCTGGACCGATGTCTCGGAGGACAGCGTGAGCCCGTAGAGGTCGAAGTAGCGACCCTCGTACATGTCATCGCTGGTGGTCAGCTCGCCGTCGATGGCCTGACCCACCGAGATCGCCGGGAGCTCCGAACAGGTGATGGACGGATCGCCCCCGCCACCGGCCTCCACGGCACACTCCTCGAGCTGGGAGAGGTCCTGGTCCGACGGCTCGTAGACCTCCGTCTCGTTTTCGAAGCCGACAATCAGGTTGTCCCCGTCGCGGCGGATCGTCACGGTGAAGCTGAACCCGGAGTTCGGCTCGGCGATCGTGTACTGATCGCCTTCCTGGGGTGTGAGGTTGTACGTCTCGATATAGAAGCAGTCGTCGATCTCGCCATCATAGACGGTGACGGTGCTGCTGGTGATCTGGAGGAAGACGCTTTCCGAGCCTTCCGTCAGGACCCAGGTGCCCTCGATGCCGTCATCGTCATCGGAGCCGGTCAGCTCGTCGCATGCGGCCAGCCCCATCATGGGCAGGAGGAGGAGGAGCGCCACGCGGGCGGAGAACCGGCGGGCACGATGTGAAAGTGTGTTCTTCATTCAGGGGGCCTCCGTGGCATTGAGATAGTTGCGGAGTGGTGAACCTGACAGGCCGTGGGCCGCCCGGCAAGGGCGGTACCGGGCCACCGTCCGGGAGG
The DNA here is from genome assembly GCA_964605205.1 of uncultured Gemmatimonadaceae bacterium. Taxonomy (GTDB): domain Bacteria; phylum Gemmatimonadota; class Gemmatimonadetes; order Longimicrobiales; family RSA9; genus JAWVYT01. The sequence continues at coordinate 14,434 of CAZSBL010000002.1, read as the reverse complement.
CCCGAGCCCGTGGGAGCCGCGGGATAGCTCGCCGTCTACAGGTTGATCTCCTCGCCCTTCTCTCTGGCGTAGCCGCGGATCCGGCGGCTGGTGAGGGCGCCGAGGAAGACGGCCACCACCACGAGCGCGCCGGCGGTAATCCAGGCCCAGCCGGCGTGGCTGGAGAGGGCGTGGCCCGCGAAGTAGGCCGCGCCGACGCCGGCGGCGGCGGTCAGGAGCATCAGAAGCGAGTCGAGAAATCGAATGCCCATGGGTCCGTTCGTGTTGGAGTCCGTGTCAGTCCGCCTAGCGACGGGTCAGCTCGCGAACCGTCGCGAGCCCCTCCGGGTCCCACTCGGGCGGCGTCTCGCTGTTCGCGATGGCGTGGGTCAGGTAGAGCACCAGCCGCCCGATCCGTGCCGCCTTGTCGGTGTCGATGGTGTCCACTTCGTCACCGGGCCTGTGATAATCTTCGTGGGTTCCGGCGAAGAAGAACAGGGCCGGGACCTCCCGGGCGGCGAAGCTGAAATGATCGCTGCGGAAGAAGAAGCGCTGTTCCGGCCACAGGTCCTCGGACACGGTGAGCCCGAGCTCGGGCCGCTGGGCGGCGATCCTGTTGACGAGCGGACCCAGCGACGAGTACTCCTGCCCGATGACCACGATGCTGTCGGGCGCGTTCCGACTGACCATGTCGAGGTTCAGATTGGCGACCATGGATTCCAGCGGGACCGTGGGATGGTCGGCGAACCACCGGGACCCCAGGAGCCCCTTCTCCTCACCGCTCACCGCCACGAACAGCACCGAGCGACGGGGCTTCGTCTCCAGGGAAGCCAGCGCCTCGGCCACCTCCACCAGGACGGCGGTGCCCGACGCGTCATCATCGGCGCCGTTGTAGATGGAGTCACCGGTCTCATCGGGGCGGCCGATGCCCACGTGGTCCATGTGGGCGGTCACCACCACGTAGCTCTCGGCGAGGACCGGGTCGCTGCCCCGGAGCACGCCCACCACGTTCGGCGGCCGGGCGTCATCCAGCGTCCGCCGCGGAGCGTGGGTCCGGGCGGTGACGCCCGGAAGCGGGATCGGTCGCTCGATGGCCCCCTCGAAGAGGAGCGCCTCCCCGTCCAGCCCGGCCATCCGGAAGAGCCGCAGCCCGGCGCTGTGGCGGAGGAAGAAGGCCGGCACTCCGTCTTCCGGCTCGCCGTATACCCGTGAAGGCGCCTGCTCTGTGTCGGCGAGGGCGCGGACATCCGCCTCGGTCAGCGCGGCGTCGGTGATGAAGACCACGGCGGTCGCGCCGGCCTCGGCGGCCAGGGAGAGGGTCCGGTAGACCCGGGCGTGGGCCTGGCGGTCCAGTCGCACCCCCCGGCGGCCCTCCTCGGTCAGGCCGGAAAGCCGGACCACCACGGCCCGGTCCGCCACGTCGGCGTCGTGGGCGAAATCCCGGCCGACATAGACCATTCCCACGTCCCCGGGCGTTGAGCCCCCGGCGGACGCCCAGAAGTCGGCGCCGTAGGAAAAGGTATGCGTCTGCCCGCCGGCCACCTGGAGCACGGTGGCTTCGGTGTCGAGCCCGATGGCCGGATACGGGTAGCGCTGGAACCAACCGTCGTCGCCCGCTGGCTCGAGCCCGAACGAAGCGAGCTCATCGGCGATCCACTGGGCGGCGGAGTCGAGGCCGGGGCTCGGGGTGTCGCGGCCCCGGAGCGCGTCGGAGGCGAGGAAAGCGACCCGGTCGTACACGTCGCTGGCCGTAATGGTTTCGGCGGCGGGCCCGAGGTCGGCGGAGGCGTCCGGACCGGCGCCGGTACAGGTAGCGGCCACGAGCAGGGGAGCCAGGAGCAGGAGTATGCGCTTCATGGGCTGTCGGGCAAAAGTGTCGGCTGATGGAGCGGACAAGGTACGGGCTCCCCCCGCCGCCGAACAACCGGCTACCTTGGGGGCATGGAATCCACTGACACACCCGGATCGGGCGGCCGGAGAGCGGACCTGCTGGCGCCGGGGCAGCTGGCGGCGCTGGGCGGGCTGGAGCTGGTGGCGAGCCGGGTGGTGGAGGGCCTCCTGACCGGGCTCCACCGTTCCCCCCACCGGGGGTTCAGCGTGGAGTTCGCGGAGCACCGCGCCTACCAGCCGGGCGATGACCTCCGGTTCGTGGACTGGCGCATGTTCGCCCGCTCGGACCGCTACTACGTGAAGCAGTTCGAGGAAGAGACGGACGTGCGGGCCACGCTGCTCCTGGACAGCAGCGCGTCCATGGCGTGGAGCTCCGACGAGCGGGCGCTGCCATCAAAGCTCTGGTACGGCCGCCAGCTGGCCGCCGCGCTGGCGCTGCTCCTGGTTCGACAGGGTGACGCGGTGGGGCTCACCACCTTCGATGGCGAGGTAAGGACCCGGATCGAGCCCCGGGGCGGCCGCTCCCACTGGCACCGGCTGGTACGGACGCTCGAGGCCCTCGAGCCCGGCCGGGGGACCGACGCGGCGTCACCGTTGGCCGATGTGGCGGCCCGGGCCCGGCGGCGGGGGCTGGTGGTCCTGATCTCCGACCTCCTGGTGGACCCCGAGCCCGCGCGGCGGGCGTTGCGGCGGCTCCGGCACGCCGGCCACGAGGTCATGGTCTTCCACCTGCTGGATCCGGGGGAGCGGGAGCTGCCCGGGGTGGGCGAGGCCCGGTTCGTGGATCCGGAGACGGGAGCGGAGGTGGCCGCAAGCGCGGCGGAGCTGCGTCGGGAGTACCGGGCGGCGGTGAACGCCGTCGTCGGCGAGTGGCGTGATGCACTGGCCCCCGCCGGGATGGACTACGCGGTGATCGAGACCGATCAGCCGATGGCCCTGGCGTTGCGTCACTACATCCGCCGTCGCGACCGGCTGCGTTAGCGAGTCCGGCCGCCACCGCGGCAATGGCCGTTGGGGAGACGCGTTGACGCACCCCGCCGCGCCGTTAGCTTCAGCCCACTCATGACGCAGATACCGCTCGAATGACGTTCCTGACGCCGGTCCTCCTGGCTCTCGGCGCGGTGGCGGTGGTACCGCTGGCCCTCCACCTGCTGCACCGCCACCGGGCGCCCCGCATACTGTTCCCCGCCGTCCGGTACCTGCGGCGCGCGGAGCGGGAGCACGCCACCCGGATCCGGCTGCGGCAGCTGCTCCTGCTGGCGCTGCGCGTGGGAGGCGTGGTCCTCCTGGCCGGCGCCGCCGCCCGCCCGTTCGTCGACCGGGACGCCGGATCGCACCCGCCCACCGCCGTGGTGATCGTGCTCGACAACTCCCTGTCCAGCGGCGCCGTAGTGGAGGACCGCCGCGTGCTGGATGGACTGAAGGAGGCCGCCCGGATCACGCTCGACAACGCCGGCCCCGACGACGTCTTCTGGCTGCTCCGGGCCGGGGCGCCATGGGAACCGGCCATCCGGGGCACCGCCGCGGAAGTACGCGGGGCGGTGGAGGCCACCGGGCCCTCCGATGCCGGGGTCGACCTCGGCGCCGTGCTCAAACGGGCCCGGACGATCCTGGCCGGGGCGGGGCCGGCCACCCGGGAGATCCACCTCCTGAGCGACCTCCAGGCCACGGGATTCCGCGGCGATCCCGGATCCGGCCCTTCGGGCGGCGGGGCGGCGGACGCACCGCCGATCCGGGTGCTGGCGCTGACTTCTCCGCCGCCACGGAACCGGGCCGTGACCCGGGTCGAGGTCGGGGGCGGCCTTCCGCCGCGGGCGGGCGAGCGGTCCACCCTGGCCGCCTCCATCGCGGGGACCGGTGACTCGGTGGCGGTGCGCCTCATCGTGGATGGCACGGTCCGTGGCGTGATCCGGGCACCCGTCGACGCCGCAGTGGTTCTCCCCTTCCCGGCATGGCCCGCCGGCCGGGTCACCGGACACGTGGAGATCGACCGTGACGCCCTGGCCGCCGATGATCGCCGCTGGTTCGTGGTGGAGGTAGCGCCACCGCCCGTCGTGGCATCCGTTCCACTCCCGTTCCTGGAAGAAGCACTGGCCGTCCTTGCCGACGCGAGACGGATCCGTCGCGTCCCGGCGACCGCCGGCAACGGCGCTGATGTGATGGTGGCCCCGGCCGCGGCGGGGGCCGGGGCCGTGGGGGCCGGCGCCGGCGTGCTCGTGCTGCCACCCGCCTCCCCGCTCGAGCGGACGGCCGCGAATCGCCGGCTGGCAGACGCCGGCATCCCGTGGCGCTTCGAGCCGCCCATCGAAGGCGAGGCCCGGCTGGACACCACGGGGCTCGACCTGGGGGTGCTGGGCGGTGTCCGGCTTCGCCAGGTCTACGGGTTGAACCACGTCGCTGGCCCCGGCGAGGACACGGTCCTGATCCGCCTCGCCACGGGTGAGCCGTGGGCCGTGGGAGGGATCGACGGCCACCGCCGGTCCGTCCTCCTCGCCACACCCCTCACGCCCACGGCCGGGACGATCCCCACATCCGCCGCCTTGCTGCCGCTCCTGGAACGGGTGCTGGCGTGGCTCGCGCCGCCCCAACGGTCCGGGAGCCACGCGCCCGGCGAGCTCGTGACCGTGACGGGCGACGCCGTGGTCACGCCCGACGGATCCGTCGACACCGTGGCGGCCGGCGCCCCGTATCGGGCCACGGTGGCCGGGATCTACCGGGTGATGGCCGGCGACGAAGAAACCGCAGCCTTCGCCGTGAACCCGCCGGCCGCCGAGTCGGAGCTGGCGCGGTCGGCACCGGCCGACGTGCCAGGCGAAGTGCTGGCGGCGGCGGTCGACGGGTGGCCGGAGGTGATCTACCACCGGCGGCTGGGCGGGGAGCTGACGGTGGCGCTCCTGGTCATCGCCCTGTCGGTGCTCGTGCTCGAATCGGCCGTGGCGGCCACGGGGAGGGCATAGTGCACCCGCTGATCCTCGAGACGTTCCGCCGCCAGGAGGCGTACCGGAGCCTCCGCGACGGGCTACCGGGACCCGGAATGTTCCGGGGCGTGGTGAACCTCCCCGGCTCACTCCCCGCCGTGCTCGCCGCCACCCTTGCCTCGGAGCTGGAGCGCCGGATCTGGATCGTGGTGGCCAGCGACCCACCGGAGGCGGAAACCGTGCAGTCCGATCTGGCGGCACTGCTGCCGGAGGGTACGGCCGCCCTCTACCCGCAGCGGGAGGCACTCCCGTTCGAGGCCGAGGAGCACCACGTGGAGGTGAGCGGGCAGCGGGTGGAGGCGCTGGAGGCGCTCCTGGCGGGTCGCGTCCGGGTGCTGGTCACCACGGCCCGGGCCATCCAGGAGCGGGAGCGGATCCCCGACGCGCTGGCCGAGCTGCGGATGACACTGGCCGTGGGCGACGAGATCCGGCCCTCGGACCTCGGGGAGCAGCTCCAGGCGCTCGGGTTCGAAGAGACGGGGCTGGTCGAGCAGGTGGGCGAGTACGCCGCCCGGGGCGGGATCGTGGACCTCTTCAGCTTCGGCGCCGAGGACCCGGTCCGGCTCGAGTTCTGGGGCGACGAGATCACCTCGATCCGGCGCTTCGACGTGCTGGACCAGCGCTCCACCGAGACCCTCGGCGCCGTGGACATCCTGCCGGTGGACCTGAAGCTCGCCGGCGACGGGGGCGTGGCCAGGCGCTCGCTGCTGGACCTCCTCCCCCGGGACGCCATCCTCGTCCAGCTGCACCAGCAGGATGACGCCGCCTTCGACGCCGCGTGGGAGAAGCTGCTGGAGCTCCGGGCCGTGGAGGTGGAGCGCGGCCGGGACCCGGCTCCGGCCGGGTCGCTGCTGCTGCCCCCGGCGAAGGTTCGGGAGAAGCTGTCCGGGTTCGGCCGGATCGGGTGCACGGAAGACGGCGGTCTCCGGGTAGACGCCCGGGCCCCGGAGGCCATCGAGCGGGACACGGAGCGGCTGGAGTCGCTGCTCCGGCAGGCCGCGGCCCGGGACGAGCGGACGCTGATCCTGTGCGACAACACCGGGCAGCTTGAGCGGCTCGAGGAGCTTCTTGGCGGGCCCGGCGCGCTCCCGGACGGCGCCACGCTGGCGCTGGGCACGCTGACCGGCGGGTTCGTCCTGGAGGGCGAACGCCCGCTCCGGGTCCTCACCGACCACGAGATCTTCAGGCGGGCCCGGAAGCTCCGGCGGGGTCGTCGGTTCCGGGGCGGTGGCGCCATCGAGAGTCTGAGCCAGCTCCAGCCGGGTGACTTCGTGGTGCACATGGACCACGGGATCGGCCGGTTCCACGGCCTCGAGCGCGTGGAGGTGGGCGGCACCACCATCGAGAGTCTGGCCATCGAGTACGCCGGCGACGAAGTCCTCCGGCTGCCCGTCTACCGGCTCGACGCTATCGAGCGCTGGGTCCCCGACCGGGAAGACGGGAAGCCGCCGTCGCTCCACAAGATCGGCGGGAAGACGTGGACGAAGATCAAGCGGAAGACGCAGGCGGCCATCGAGCGGATGGCGGCGGAGCTGCTGGAGCTCTACGCCGCCCGGGAGATGGCGGAGCGGCCGCCGTACCCCGAGGACACGCGCTGGCAGAAGGAGATGGAAAGCGCGTTCCTGTACGAGGACACGCCGGACCAGCGGCAGGCCACCGGGGACGTGAAGGCCGACATGCAGTCGGAGAAGCCCATGGACCGGCTGATCATCGGCGACGTGGGGTACGGCAAGACGGAGATCGCGGTCCGGGCGGCGTTCAAGGCGGTGCAGGACGGCCGGCAGGTGGCGGTGCTGGCGCCCACCACGATCCTGGTGGAGCAGCACCTCCACACCTTCGAGGAGCGGCTGGCGGACTACCCGGTCCGGATCGAGGCGCTCTCCCGGTTCCGGACGCCGAAGGAGCAGGAGCGTATCCTGGCCGATCTGCTGTCGGGGCAGATCGATATCGTGATCGGCACCCACCGCCTGCTCCAGGATGACGTGGCGTTCAAGCGGCTGGGGCTCATGGTGGTGGACGAGGAGCAGCGGTTCGGGGTGAAGCAGAAGGAGCGGCTCAAGGACATCAAGCGGAACGTGGACGTGCTGGCCATGACCGCCACGCCGATCCCCCGCACGCTGCACCTCTCGCTGGCGGGGCTGCGCGACCTGTCATTCATCCAGACGCCGCCCCGGGACCGGATGCCGATCATCACCCACGTGGTGCCGTGGATCGACGAGGTGGTCCGTGACGCCATCCTCCGGGAGCTGGACCGGGGCGGCCAGGTCTTCGTGGTCCACAACCGGATCCAGTCCCTCGGCGCGGTGGCCGAGCGGGTCAGCCGGCTCGTGCCCGACGCCGCCGAGGTGGACATCGCCCACGGGCAGATGGGCGCCCGGCAGCTCGACGAAGTCATGAGCCGGTTCCTGGACCGGGAGTTCCACGTGCTGGTGACCACCGCCATCATCGAGAACGGCCTGGACGTGCCGACGGCCAACACGCTGATCGTGGACCGGGCCGACATGTTCGGGCTGAGCCAGCTCTACCAGCTCCGGGGGCGGGTCGGCCGCTCGCACCACCGGGCGTTCTGCTACCTGGTGGCCCCCGAGGGGATCACGCTGGAGGCGGAGAAGCGGCTGCGGATCCTGGAGCACCACACGGAGCTGGGCAGCGGCTACGCCATCGCCGTCAAGGACCTGGAGCTGCGCGGTGCCGGCAACATCCTGGGCGCCGATCAGTCCGGTCACGTGCACGCCGTGGGCATCGACACGTATACCCGGCTGCTGGAGAAGACGGTGGCGCGGCTCAAGGGGCAGGAGGAGCGGGAGCGCTATCCGGCGCCCGATGTCTCCTTGGACGGCCCGGCCTACGTCCCCGACGAGTACCTGGCCGACTCGGCCCAGAAGCTCCACCTCTACCGCCGGCTCTCCCGGGCCGAGGACGTGGCGACCGTGGTCGAGCTGCGCGAGGAGGTGGACGACCGGTTCGGCGCCCCGCCGCCGGAGGTGGTCCGGCTCATGGAGGCCGCCCGGCTCCGGCTCCTGGGCCAGACGCTGGGCGTCGAACGGATCAACGTGAAGCGCCACCGCGCCCGGCTTACGTTCCGCAAGGACGTGGTCCCGCGCCTGACGGCGCTCCAGAGCGCCATGCATGGCAGCCTGATCGAGGTGGAGGTCAAGCGGACCGATCCACTCAGCCTGATCCTCCACCGTCTGGGAACCGACTCGCTGGCCGGCTCGGTGGCGGAAGCCCTCGGGATCCTGGCCGCCGAAGCGGGCTGAAGCCCGCCACCCCGGGTTGTACGCGGTACGTGCCCCCGGTACATTCACCGGGTTCCAAACCTCTGAGGAGAAGACATGAAGCGATATCTGGCCCTTGCCATTCTTACGCTGACCGCGGTCGGGTGTGACGCCCTGACATCGCACACGGATGTAGTGGCCCGCGCCGGTCACCACGAGCTGACCGTCGAGGAGACCTTCGATCTGGTGGCCAGCAACCCCCGCGTCCCGGCCCGCGCCAACGTGATCGAGCAGCTGGCCGGCTTCTGGATCGACTATACCATCCTGGCGACCATGGTCACCGAGGACAGCACACTGGAGAGCTTCGACACGGAGCCGCTGCTGCGGCCGTACGTCGAGCAGCAGACCTTCATCCAGTTGCGCGAACAGGTCGTGACCACCGACACCATCATCGGCGACGAGGAGCTGGCCGAGCTCTATGCCGCCGAGGCCCCCGGTGTGCGGCTGAAGGCCCGCCACATCCTGCTGAGCGTGCCGAACGATGCCACCGGAGCGCAGCGCGACAGCGTCATGGCACTGGCCGAGGATCTACGCGCGCGGGCCGCGGCAGGCGAGGACTTCAGCGCTCTGGCCCGGGAGTACAGCGCCGACCAGGGCTCGGCCCGGCAGGGCGGCGACCTGGGCTGGTTCGAGCGCGGTCGGATGGTCCAGCCCTTCGAGGAGGCCGCCTTCGACCTGGAGATGGGCGAGGTCAGCGAGGTGGTGGAGACGCCGTTCGGTTTCCACATCATCAAGCTGGATGACCGGGAGGTCCCGTCGCTGGCGGAGGTGGAGGACGAGTTCCGCCAGGAGGTCAAGGACCAGCGGCGTACGGCCTCGCTGGACGCCTACGTCGAAACGCTGGAGGCCCCGCACGAGTTCGAGCAGCCGGAGGGCGCCGTGGAGACGATTCGCGAGCTGGCCCGTGAGCCCGAGGTCGAGGGCCGGGCGGCCGATCGGGAGCTGCTGACCTGGGACGGCGGCGCCGTGACCGCCGGTGACGTGGCCCGGATCTTCCAGAGCATGGAGCTCCCCCAGCGGACCCAGTTCGCGGATATGGCGAACGATGAGCAGCTCGGCCAGCTCCTCCGGGACGTGGCCACCAACGAGCTGATCCTGGCCGACGCGGCCGAACGCGGAATCTCGGTGCCACAGGCGGAGCAGGACTCCATCGCCGATCTGATCCGCGACCGGATGGTCCAGATGGCGAGGAACACCGGGCTCACCGGGGCCCCGGAGCCGGGAGAGACGCAGCAGGAAGCCGTGGAGCGGCGGGTGAACTCGTTCATGATGGCGCTCCTCTCGGGTCAGGCCAACGTGGGCCCGCTGGGGCAGCTGTCCACCGTGCTGCGAGCGCAGCGGGAGACGCGAATCAACTCGTCGGCCATCGAGAAGGTGGTCGAAGAGATGGAAGCGCGCCGCGGCGAGGCCGGCGGTGCCGGCCAGGCCGAGGGGCCGGCGATGCCGCCGCCGATGCCGACCCCGGACGCCCAGGGGCCGGAGAGCGACACCACCGGGTGAGGAACTCCCGGGGATCGTGAGCCTATTACAGAGCGGGCCGGCCGGTGAGCCGGCCCGCCTTGTTCCCCGTAAACAAGGACGCATGCGCACCGCAATACTCGTGGCGATCTTGACGCTACTTACGGCCCCGCTGGCCGCCCAGGAGCCCGATCTGGAGGCCGGTCCCGAGCTGGTGGACCGGATCGTGGCCGTAGTGGGCGACAGCGTCATCCTCGCTTCGGATCTCGACGAGCAGATCGAGCGGCTCCGGGCCACCGGCCAGCCGGTCCCCATGGACACCGAGGCGCTGGAGCAGCTGAAGCGACAGCAGCTGGAAGAGATGATCAACGAGCTGGTCCTGATCCAGGCGGCCGAGCGGGACTCCATCACGATCCCCGAGTCGGATGTCCAGGCCCAGGTCGACGCCACGGTGCAGGAGCAGATCCGGCGGTTCGGCGACCGGGCCTCGTTCGAGGAGGCGCTGTCGCGGGAAGGACTGTCGCTGGAGCAGTATCGGGCCACCGTGGCCCGGGGCGCACGGCGCGGTGGCATCCAGCAGCAGTTCATGGCCACCCTCCAGCGGGATCGCACCCCGCCCCCGGTCTCCGACGCCGAGGTGCGGGAGTTCTTCGAGGAGCGACGGGCCGAGTTGGGTCGTCGTCCCGCCGCCATCGAGTTCCGGCAGGTGGTGGTCACCCCGGAGCCATCCGATTCGGCCATGGCCCGGGCGCAAGCGGAGGCCGAGCGGATCCTCGAGGAGTTGAACGAGGGGGAAGACTTCGCCACGCTGGCCCGCCGTCACAGCGATGACCCCGGCACCCGGCAGCGCGGGGGTGAGCTCGGTTGGTTCCGGCGCGGTCGCTTCGTGCCGGAGTTCGAGCGCGCGGCCTTCTCCCTGCGGCAGGGTCAGCACTCGGGGATCGTGGAGACTTCGTTCGGCCTCCATATCATAAAGATCGAGCGGGCCCGCGGGCCGGAGCGGCTCGCGCGCCATATCCTGATCCGTCCGGAGCTCACGGTGGAAGACCGGGGGCGCACCCGGGAGCGGGCGGACAACGTGGCCGAGGCCCTCCGTGAGGGCGCCTCCATGGACAGCGTGATCGAGGCGGTCCACGATCCGGTGGAGCAGAGCCGGATCGGGCCCGTGGTGCGCGACTCGCTCCCCACGCCGTGGCGGAGCGAGCTGCGCTACGTACAGCCCGATGACATCGTCGGGCCGTTCCAGGTCCCGTCGGCACAGGACGCGTGGGCCGTGGTCCGGGTCGACGAGGTCACCGAGGCTGGCGAGTACACGCTGGAAGACCAGGCACTGCGCACGCAGATCCGAACCTACCTCCAGCGGGAGAAGCTCATGGACGAGGTGTTGACCGAGCTGCGGCGCAGCACGTACATCGACATCCGATTCTGACCCCGAACCCCGTCCCCTGATGCATCGGGATGCTATCCGCCTCGCCGTCACGCTGGGGGACCCCCGGGGCATCGGCCCGGAGGTCACGGCCGCAGCCCTCGAGGAGTCCGCCGGCATCGAGCTCATCACGGTGGGCGCCGAAGGGACGGGCGTGGAGCCGACCGTCTCCATCGGGCGGTGGGACGGCGGGCCGGACGCCGCCGCCGCAGGACGGCTTGCCGGCGAGGCCATCGAGCGGGCCATCGCCATGGCCATGGAGGGCGGGGTCGACGGGATCGTGACCGCCCCGATCGACAAGGCCGCGCTGGCCGCCGCCGGCTACACCTTTCCCGGGCACACCGAAATGCTCCAGACGCTGAGCGGCACCGAGGAGGTGGCCATGATGATGGCTGCCGAGCGGACCGCGCTGGGCGGTGCCCTCAGGGTGGTGCTGGCCACCATCCACATCCGCCTGGCCGATGTCCCCTCGACCCTCACGGCCGAACGGCTCGAGTCCCAGACCCGCCTGACGCACCGGGCGCTCCGCCAGCGATGGGGTATCGATGCGCCGCGGCTGGCGCTCTGCGCGCTGAATCCCCACGCTTCGGATGGCGGGCTTTTCGGTGACGAGGAAGCCCGCGTGATGGCGCCCGTGGTCGGCCGGCTGGTGGACGATGGGCTCGATGTGGCCGGCCCGATCCCGGCGGACACCGTCTTCGCCCGGGCGCTCCGCGGCGAGTTCGACGCGGTCATCGCGCCGTACCACGACGTGGGGATGGCGGCCTTCAAGACGGCCAGCTTCGGCTCGGGCGTGAACATCACGCTGGGGCTCCCGTTCGTCCGGACCTCACCGGACCATGGGACGGCCCTGGACATCGCCGGACGCGGGATCGCGGACCCGGGATCCATGATCGAGGCCGTGCGGACCGCCGTCCACCTCTGCAGCGGACCCGAACGGAGGCCAACGGCATGATCCGGTTCGATCGGGTGACCAGGGAGTACCCCCGGGCGGGGGCCGCGCTGAAGGATGTCTCCTTCCGGATCCGGAAGGGCGAGTTCGCGTTCCTGACCGGGCACAGCGGCGCCGGCAAGACCACCGCGCTGCGGCTGATCCACGCGGCCGAAGAGCCCACGAAGGGCCAGGTCCGGGTGAGCGGATACGACACGCGCAAGCTGAGCGGCCGCGAGACGGCCATGCTCCGCCGCAAGATCGGCTACGTCTTCCAGGATTTCCGCCTCCTGCCGGACCGCTCGGCGGCGGAGAACGTGGCCTTCGCCCTCGAGGTCACCGGTGCGAAGAAGTCGGTGGTGCGGACCAAAGTGGGCCGGCTTCTCGCGCAGGTCGGACTGGCCGCCAAGGCCCGCTCGCTCCCCTCCGAGCTCTCGGGCGGGGAGCAGCAGCGGGTGGCGGTGGCCCGGGCGCTGGCCAACGATCCCGTGGTCCTGCTGGCCGACGAGCCCACCGGCAACCTCGATGAGCGAGCCACGCGTGGAATCTACGACCTGTTCCGGGCCATCAACGCCGCCGGCACCGCGGTCCTGCTGGCCACCCACGACGCTGAGCTGATCCGGCACAGCTCCGGCGCTCGCGTGCTCGAGCTCGACCACGGCGTACTGGTCTACGACTCCCACCCGGACCAGGAGGCGTAGCCATGGGCTCGTACACCGTACGCGAGGCGCTTAACGCGTTCCGACGCGCCCCACTCCTCACCGGCCTCTCCGCCGCCATGATCGCCCTCTCCTTGTTCGTGGTCGGGCTCTTCGGCGTGGCCGCGCACAATATCCGCGTACAGCTCGACCAGATCGAATCCCGGGTGGAGGTGGTGGCGTACCTGCACGACGACGCCACCGGCGACCAGGTCGACGCGCTCGAGGCCGAGATCCGGCGGATCCCCCAGGTCCGCGACGTCCTCTACATCTCCCGGCGTCAGGCCTTCGAGCTGGCCCGCCAGCAGTTGGACGATTTCGAGGGCATGCTGTCCGAGCTGGACATGAATCCCTTCCCCGCCTCCCTCGAGGTCACGCTCCACCCGGGCCAGCAGAGCGCCGACGCGGTGCACCATGTGGCAAGCCTGGTCGGTGACTACCCGTTCGTGGAGGATGTCCGCTACGGCCAGGACTGGCTCGACAAGGTCTATCTGCTGCGCCGCGTGGCCGGTGCCGCCGCGGTGGTGGTGGGCGTGGCGTTCGCCGCCGTGGCCGCCCTCATCATCGGGGCCGCCATCCGGCTGGCCATCTTCGCCCGCCGCGAGGAGATCGTCATCATGCGACTGGTGGGCGCCACCGACTGGTTCATCCGACGGCCCTTCCTCCTGGAGGGGCTCCTCACGGGGATCCTCGGATCGCTGATGGCCCTCCCCGCCACCTACGGCATCTACTACTTCCTCTCCGAGGCGGTGGTGGCGCTGGAATGGATGCCCCATACGTGGGTGGTCCTCGGGATCGTCGGTGGGGCGCTCTTCGGGACCTACGCCAGCTCCCGGGCCGTCCGGAATCACCTGCGTGAGATCTAGGGGGAGAACGGTGTCGTCTTCGTTCCGGGGATCGGACACGGCGACGCGGGATCCCCGCTCGCGGGCGCACCGCACCCTCCCGGCGGGCCTCGGCTTCCTGCTCGGCTTCCTCCTGCTGGCCGCTCCCGCCGACGCCGCCGCTCAGCAGGACACGCTCCGGGCCCGGATCCGGGAGAGTCAGGAGCGGCTCGAGGAGATCCGGGCGGAGCGGGAACAGCTCCAGGCCGAGATGCAGGACCTTCAGGGGCAGGCCCGGAACATCTCCCGGGAGATCCAGAACATCGAACGACAGGTGGACGCGTCGGCGGAAGCGCTCCAGGAGCTCGATTACCAGACTGCGGCGCTGGCGGCCAGCGTCGATGACATCACCCAGCGCCTCGTCCGGACCCGTGACCGGCTGCAGGAACGGAACGTGGTACTGAACGAGCGGCTGCGGAGCATCTACAAGCAGGGCCCGCTGCACACCGTACGGGTGCTGCTGAGCGCGCAGAGCTTCGGGAACCTGCTGAACCGGTACAAGTACCTGCACCTGATCTCCGTGCACGACCAGATGCTGATGCAGGAGATCTCGGAGCTCGAGCGGGACCTCACCGCCCAGGAGCGATCGCTCCAGCAGAGCCTGTCAAAGATCGAGCAGCTCCGGGCCGAGAAGCTCTCGGAGTTCGCACAGCTCCAGTACCTGGAGCAGTCCCGGGCCCGGACGCTCCAGAACGTACAGAGCCAGGTGAGCCGTGCCGAGACCCGGATCCAGCAGCTGGAGGAAGACGAGCGCCGCCTGAACAGCGTGATGGAAGAGCTCGAGCGGGAGCGGCTCGCCGCCGAGCGGCGCCGGGCCGCCGCCGGGATGGCCGCTGGCAGCGGCTCCCTCGATGCCAGCGCGCTGGGCGAGCTGCCCTGGCCAGTGGACGGACGGCTGGTCTACCGCTTCGG
>CAZSBL010000001.1:67293-81092 GCA_964605205.1 uncultured Gemmatimonadaceae bacterium | reverse complement strand
GACGAACACCAGCGATCGATCGAGGTCGGCCACGGGCTGAACGCAGTCCGTCGCGTGGGCGATCAGGCCCAGCGGTGTCCCGGCTCGGGACTCGAGGGTCGTTCGATACCAGGCGAGCGCTTCGCAGACCTCTCCCTCGTCTCGACAGCGGACGGCGAATGCCGTGTACCGCGACGCCGGTGGCTCCGGCAGTGACGTGAGCTCCGCGGTTCCGTTCCCTGTCCCCGACGGCGCCGGGAGGCGTACGAGTGCGATCATCCGGTCAACTCCCAGGATTGTGGCGGGGGTTCGCGAACCGAAAAGCGTGTCCTTGTGCTTTATAGATGCCGCTCGGCGCCGAAATCTTACAACAAATTGCTCTGCCCAGAGGCGCGACCCTCCGATTCCGCTGGCGGTCGGGGACAGGATACGGGTCGCGGTTAGGTATGCTGGATGTACGTCGAAGCGGCCGCACATTGGAGTCCCCAGGCGACCATAGGGTCTGGAACATCAGCGGCCCGTTTTCGGCGTGCCCCGAGGGGGCGGGGGGCCGAATGGGCGCCGGAATCGCCAGGGGTGTTCCAGACCCACCTTCCAGACCTACGAACGCCCCAGCAGCCTGAGCCACTGGGGCGCAACGACTTCCCGTTTTCCCTCATGGTCGCACTTGGACTCGAACCAAGGACCTCACGGATGTGAACCGTGCGCTCTAACCAGCTGAGCTATGCGACCGATTCCCAGTACCCCCACGGGGAATCGAACCCCGGTCTCCTGGCTGAGAACCAGGTATCCTTGGCCACTAGACGATGGGGGCAAGGCGCCCCAATTATAACAAGCTTCACAGTGGGGTCAACCGTTGGACGGAATGTGGGCCCACCTGTCGACCTCCCGCCCTTTTCCCTTATCTTGTGGGTTTGTCGGACGCAGCCAACCTGAAGCAAAGGGAATTCCCCATGAAGTCGATCCTGAAGTATGCGTTGACCGCAGCCTGCCTGCTGGGCATGGCGGCCACTGTCTCACCGGCCGACGCGCAGCTGCTGGAGATCAATCCGCGAGTCGGGCTCTACGCCCCCCTCACCGACCTCGGGCAGGCCGAGAGCACCGCCGGCGCCATCGTGGCGGACCGTTCCGGCAGCCTGGCCCTGGGGCTGGGGGTTGAGCTCGGCTTCCTGCCGCTGCCGATCCGGGCCAACCTCGACTACGTGACCGGTGCGGAGGTCAGCGAGGAAGGCGTGAGCGAGCCCACGGACGCCACCATGCTCGCCGTCTCGGCGGACCTCATGATCCGCCCGCTGCCCCGGATCATCATCATCCAGCCGTACGTCTTCGCCGGTGCCGGGCTCCGGCAGTACAACTTCGACCCGTCGGACCCGGACGTCTCGGGGCTCAGGGACGCCAGCGACCCGACGGTGCATCTGGGCGGCGGCGCGGACCTGGAGCTCGGCCCGCTCCACGTGAACGCCGAGATCGGCGACTACATCAGCTGGTACGAGATCCAGAGCGACGAGACCGAGATGCAGCACGATCTGTTCGTCAGCATCGGGCTGGTCCTCGGCATCCTCTGAGCCGCGCGCCGAGGCACGCGCTGATCCACCCCCTAACGGACCCGGGAACCCGAATCGAATGAACCAGCAGAACGAGCCGGTGGAGGCCCGGTACGGCGACGACGAGCCCGAGCAGGACGCCGCCGAGACCGCCCCGAAGAAGAAGGCGCCGAAGAAGGCGGGGCCACCGGCAGGCTCGGTCCCCGCGTCGCCGAAGGGCGACTACCAGTGGCCGTACATCCCCGCGCTGATCGCCGCGGCGGCGGTGTGGGCACTCTACGCCATCACGCTGGCGCCCACCACCGCCTTCTGGGATACCAGCGAGTACATCGCCACGGCCCACATCATGGGCGTGCCGCACCCGCCGGGGAACCCGACGTTCGTGGTCCTGGCCAAGGCGTGGTCGCTGCTGCTGGCGCCGCTGGGGATCGAGGTGGCCGTCCGCGTCAACCTGTTCAGCGCCACCATGGGCGCGCTGGCCCACGGCTGCTGGTTCCTGGTCATGCACCGGGTGGTGGCCTACTTCACGGAAAAGCGGGCGCACCGGCTCCTGGGCGCCTCGCTGGCCGTGCTGGTCAGCGCCACGGCGTTCACGGTCTGGAGCCAGTCCAACGTGAACGAGAAGGTCTACACCGTCAGCCTGGCCACCATCGCGCTCATCACGTTCCTGGCGTTCCTCTGGCGGGACCACCTGGGGCGAGGCAAGGACGACAACCTGATCCTGCTCATCGTCTTCATCCTCGCCCTGAGCGTGGGGAACCACCTCATGGCGTTCCTGGTGGCGCCGGCGCTGCTGGTGTTCATCCTCCTGGTCGAGTCGAAGACGCTGACCAACTGGAAGCTGTACGCGTTCGCGCTGGTGGTGGCGGCCATCGGGCTGAGCACGCACCTGTTCCTGCCGCTCCGGGCGTCGCTGGACCCGGTGATCAACGAGGCGGACCCGAGCACCCTCAACGCACTCTGGGAGAGTCTGTCACGGCAGCAGTATGACAAGCCGTCCATGTTCTCGGACCCGACGGACCCGTCCGTTCCCCGGGGCATCGGGCTGATCATCGCCCAGATCGGGAACTACCTCCAGTACTTCGACTGGCAGTGGGCCCGGACGGTGGACGGGGCGCACTCCCTCTTCGGCGGGCTGACGAACCCGGAGTCGGGCTTCGCGCTCCGGCCCCTGCTGACGCTCATCTTCACGGCGCTGGGGCTCTACGGCCTCTACGAGCACTACCGGAAGGACCGGACGAGCTGGTGGTACCTGGTGATCCTCTTCGTCACCGTCTCCATCGGACTCGTGGGGTACCTGAACTTCAAGTACGGGTACACCTACCCGCAGGCGGGCGGCGGGTACGACATGGCGCTCCACGAGGTCCGCGAGCGCGACTACTTCTTCATCGTCAGCTTCAGCATGTGGGGGCTGTGGGCGGGGCTCGGCATCTTCACCCTCTGGAGAGAGCTGGCCCGGCGCTTCGAGGAAGGCGGCGCGCTGGCCACCACCGGCCAGCGGCTGGCGGTGGCGTCGCCGATCCTGGTGCTCGCGGTCCTGCCGCTCCTGCTGAACTGGGCCCGGGCCGATCGCTCCGACGACTACGCGGCCCGGGACTGGGCGTACAACCTGCTCATGAGCGTGGAGCCGTACGGCGTGCTCTTCACCAACGGTGACAACGACACCTTCCCCCTCTGGTACCTCCAGGAGGTGGAGGGCATCCGGAAGGATGTGACCGTCATCGTCATGAGCTACCTGAACACGCCGTGGTACGCCAAGCAGATCAAGGGGCTCACCACGCCGTGCGCCGAGGGGCAGGACCCGCTGGAGAACCCGACCCGGACCATCTGTCAGCGGCCGTTCCAGCCGGAGAAGAGCGCCGGGTTCTACGCCCCCGAGCCGGAGAGCACCGACACCGGCGCCGTGGCCCTCGGAGATTTCGCGCCCCCGGGCGGATGGTCGAAGCCGACCCGCTCGATCCTGCCCTTGACCGAGGGCCGGATCGATTCGATCCCGATGCTGTACGCGCAGAACCCGTACAACTTCCTGATCGAGGAGCCCGTCCAGATGCGGGCCGCCGGCATCTCCTGGACCATCCCGGGCCAGCGCGTTCTCCTCCCGGCGGACTTCTTCCTCCTCAACATCGTCCAGGCCGCCCTCGGCGACCGGCCGATCTACTTCGCCACCACCACCCAGGCGTACAACCGGGTGGGCCTCGGCCGGAACCTGACCCGCCACGGCATCGCGCTGAAGCTCTCGCCCGAGCCGGTCCAGCCCGACGCGGCCCGGGGGCTCTTCGCGCTCCCCGAGACGGTCCAGCTGCCGGGCGACTACATCGACCTGCCCCGCACCGACTCCCTCGTCTGGAACGTCTTCGTGCACCGCGGCGGGATCCCCGACGAGTGGGCGTTCTGGCCCGAGCCGTCCACCACCAACATCCCCTACTACTACGCCTACGCCCACTACGCGGCGTACGCCGCCCACAGCCTCAAGGGCGAGCAGGAGCGGGCGGAGCGGCACGTGGAGCGGGCCGAGGCCTGGCGGGCGCTGGCCGAGCGGCCGTAGGCGGGAGGCCGTGACCGGCGCCGGACCGTGACCACGGGCGAAGGCGACGCGGTGACCCGCCCCGTCCTGGGCGCCGCCATGGTCATCGGCGCCGCCTCCCTCTGGGGCAGCCTCGGCCTCTTCGGGCGTCTCGCCTTCGAGCACGGCGTCACGCCCCTCCAGCTCGCGTCCGTCCGCGCCGCCCTCGCCTTCATCGGCATCCTCCCGCTCGCCCTCTGGCGACCCGGGATCCTGAAGGTCCGCCGCGCCGACCTACCGCTCCTCGTCGCCTACGGCGCCATCAGCGTAGGGCTCTTCTACTACGTCTACATGGAGGCCGTGGACCGCGTGCCGCTGGCCGTGGCCGCCGCGCTCCTCTACACCGCGCCCGGGTGGGTCGTGGCCATCGCCTGGTCCGCCGGCTGGGAGCCCGTCCGGCTGAAGCGGCTCCTCCCCCTGGCCATGGTCCTGGCCGGCGCGTTCCTGGTCACGGGCGCCTGGCAGATCCTCCTCGGCGACGCGGGCGCTCTGCCTCCCGGCGCCCCGCCCGCCGGGCCCGCCACCCCCGGGCCCACCGCCCACGGCGCCGCCCGTGCCACGGGGCCGGGCTCCATCGGGTGGATCGGAGCCGCGTTCGGGCTGGCCAGCGGCGTCGCCTACGCCATCTACACCGTGCTCGGCAAGCGCGTCCGTGCCCGCTACTCCGTGCCCACCACCATCCTGTACGCCTACGGGATCGGAACGCTGGTCCTGGCCTTCGGTGCCCCGCCCTGGGCCGCGTTCATCGAGCACCCCGAAGCGACCGGTATCATGCTCCTCATGGGGCTCGGCCCCACCCTCCTGGCCGCACTCCTCTTCTACGCCGGCCTCCACCACATCGACGCCAGCGCCGCCAGCATGCTCGCCACCATCGAGCCCGTAGTGGCCGCGCTCCTGGGCGTGGTCTGGCTGGGCGAGGGCCTGCCGCGCGCCACCATTGTGGGGACCATCCTGATCATCGGGGCCGCCGTGGTACTCCGACCGCGACGCACGGCGCCGGGAGCTGCCTGAGCCCACCCCACTGTCTTCTCCGGGCGCGTGACCGATCCGTAGCGGCCGCTCAATCGCCGGGGAAGGCCCCGCGCCCGCCGGTCACCCCGGCGACGTAAACCCGGAAAACGCCGCCCCACCGGAAGACCGCTTCCATGTTGACGTCTCCCCAACGCGCTCGGTCTCGGAATTCGCCGCCGGCGAGGCTCACGCCGATCCCCGAACGCCGCCACCACCCGAATTCCGGACCCGATCTCGAATCATACCCGCAGCGCCGCCGGGCTGTCCGGGTACCGCTCCACCAGCTCCGCGCGCCGGGCCTCCAGCGCCTCCCGGTCGCCGTCCATGACGTACCGGAGGTTCCCGGCCCACCAGAGCGCTTCCGGCGCCATCGGCGAGTCGGGCCACTCCTCGAGGATCCGCTCCAGCCGCTCCAGCGACGGCTTGAACCGCCCCCGCCGGATCCCGACCTGCGCCTCCCCGTAGTCCAGGAGCGCCAGGATGTGGTCGGCGTTGATGAGGCCGGGCCAGGTGACCAGCGCGTGGCCGTCCGGATCCAGGAAGTACAGAGTGGGCGTCCAGAACGGCCGGTAGCGACGGCTCGCCTCCCGGTCTTCGCCCAACAGCTGCTTCAGGGCGACGAATCGGTCCCGGACCGCGTCGACCACCCGGTCATCGGAGAACACCTCGGCATCCAGCCGAGCGCATTCCGGTCACGGGTCCTTCCCGAAGTAGAGGAGCACCGCCTTCCGCTCCCGCCGCCCCGCGTCCAGCGCGGTTTCCAGGTCCCGCCCCCATTCGATGCTCATGGTACCGACAAGTTCTCCAACCTTCGGGGCTGCGGCAACCTTCGAAACCGGGGTCTTCGGCCTCTCCCGGGGCATGGACGGGGCAACCGCCCGGCCAACCGCAGAGGCGCGGGGACGCGGAGCATACGCGGAGTTCTTTCTTTTCGGGGTCTTCTCCAGATTTGTTGAGAAGGCTCCGTACTCGGGTCGACAATGTGCTGATCGAACACCGGGTTCTGTAATGAAGCCAGCGAGATTCGCCGCTGACCCGGCCCTGCCGCGCAGGATGGCCATCCCGGTCGGGGTGGACGGCGTAGTAATCCTCCCCATCGCCTGACCGCGGCTTCGCGGATGCCGCGACCCGGCCTTCCGCGTGCTGTCCTTCCGCGTCTTCCGCGGATTCCGGTGTGAGAGGCTTGTTCCCCGCCCCTGCCCCATCGCTTTCTTCAACGGGTCTTCGACATCTGGAGTGGGTGAAACGGAGCCAGGGTCGGCTCCCGGGGGCATGGGCGGGGCGAACGCCCGGTCAAGCTTGCGTCTTCCGCCGACCAGCCTGCCCTGCCCGGATCAAACTCAAAAGAAGTTCTCCGCGGGTGCTCCGCGCCTCCGTGTCTCCGCGGTTACCGATGCCTCCGGAGCGCACCACCCGCTCAAAATGTCGCAGAGCCCGAAATCGAAATCGATCTACGCCGCCGGTGGCATCTCCTCCACCACACTCGCCCCCGTCCGCTCGTCGAACGAACACCGGACCACGTGGTCGAGCCCCTCCCGGATCGACTCGATGTGGGTGATCAGGATGACCTGCTCGAAGCGGCCGGTGAGCCCGTGGAGGAGCTGGATCACGTTGTCCCGACGCTCCACGTCGAGGCCGCCGAACACCTCGTCGAGGATCAGCGCGTTCAGCGGGTGGCCGGCGCGCTCCGCGATCATCTGGGAGATGGCCAGCCGCAGGACCAGGTTCGCGATGTCTTCCTCGCCGCCGGAGATCACCGGCTTCTCCTCACCCTCGTCCAGCACCAGCACGTTGTATTCGTCATCGATCTCCAGCGCCGTATAGCGCCCGGCGGTGATGTCTGTGAGAAACGCGCTGGCCAGCTCGCTCAGCTCCGGCCGGACCCGGGCGTTCAGGTCCACCCGCAGCTGGTTGAACGCGGCGTCGAGCTCGGTGTTGAGCCGGCGCTCCGACTCCATGGCGTCGAGCGACGCCTTCCGCTCGTCGTACCGGCTCCGGGCCTTCTCCGCTGCGGCCACCCGGTCCTCGACCCGCTCCAGCTCGCCCCGGGCCGCCGTGAGCTCGACCTCCGCCTTCTGGACCGCCGCCGCCGCCTCCTCGTGCTCGGTCTTCAATCCCTCGAACCGCTCCCGGTCGAAGTCCAGCGATGCCAGCTCCTCCCGGATCTCGGCGCCCCGCTCCTCGGCGGCCTTGCGACGGGCCTCGGCCTCCGCCCGCTCCTCCTCCAGCTTCGGCTTCCGGCTCACCGCGGCCTCGAGCCGCGTGGCCTTCCGCTCCACCTCCCGGAGCGCTTCGAGCCGCGCCTCCTTCTCCTTGTGGGCCGCCGCGTCGTAGTCGGCCGGAAGTTCCGCCAGCTCCCGCTCCTTCTCCGCCAGGCTCTCCCGCTTCCGCTCCAGCTCCTTGCCAAGCTTCTCGGCCTCCTCCACGGCGTTCTCCGACCGATTCAGCTTTTCCTGCCGGTCCTGGATCCGGCCCTTGAGCTCCGTGCGGGCTCGCTCGGCCTCAACCAGCGCTTCGGGTTTCTCCGCCAGCTGCCCCTCCCGCTTCTTCAGCCACTTCCCGTCCTGGACCAGCGACTCCCACTCGTCCTCCAGGTCGGTCAGCACCTGGCTGTAGTGGTCGTGCAGCGGACGGCCGCATGTGGGGCACGTCCCCTCCGGGCCCGCCTCCCGGAGCTGGTCGAGCTGCTGCTGCAGCTCCGCCGTCCGGTCCTTGTACGTCTGGAGCCGGGTCCGGACCTCCTGGCGGTCCTGCTGCCACACGTCCCGCTCCGTCTCCGCCGCCTTTTCCGCCTCCTCCAGGCTCGACCGCAGCTCCTCCAGCTCCTTCCGGAACCGCTCCACGTACCCCGGCGCCTGGCTCAGCTGCTCCAGCCGCTTGTCGCCCTGGGCGATCTCCTGTTTCAGCTCATCGACCTGCTTTGCCAGCGGCTCCCGGCGCGCGTGCTGCCGCGCCCGCTCACCCAGCGCCCGGACCTCCTCCGCCAGCGACTCCAGCGGCTCGAGCTCGGCCCGGAGCGACGCCAGCTCCTCCTCGGCGCCCGCCAGCGACTCCAGCTCCTCTTCGGCCTTCGCCATCCCTCGCTTCGCGTCCTCGAGCTCACGGACGGCCATCTCCCGCTCATGCTCCAGCTTCGCCGCCCGCTCCTGCGACGCCTGCATCGCCTCCCACTTCGGCGCCACCACCGCCAGCGCCGTTTCCGCCGCCTCCTTCGACGACCGCGCCGCGGCGACCCTCTCCCGGGCCTCCTCCCGCTGCCCACGGGCCGCGTCCAGCTCCACCCGGATCGCGTCCGGGTCGGCCATGGCCTGCTTCAGCCCGTCGATCTCGTGGCGCAGGTCGTTCCGTCGCCGCCGGGCCCGCTCCTGCGCGTGACGGAGCCGCTCGTAGCCCAGCACCTGCGCCAGGAACCGGCCCCGCTCCGTGGGGCCCATCTGCGCCAGGAACTGGAGCTCCTTCTGCCCGGTGAAGTACGTGTTGAAGAACTCGTCCTTCGTCATCCCCAGCCGCTGCTGGAGGTAGTCCGTGGCCCCCCGGATGCTGCTGGCCACCGGCCGGTCATCCCCGTCCACGAACACGTCCGCCGCCGTCAGCGTCCGCACCACCCGGTAGTCGTGCCCCGCCAGCCCGAACTCCAGCTCCACCTTCACCGTGCTCCGGGACTCCGCCCGGGCGAACCGGATGGTCTCGTTGGTGCCCCGGGCCGCCGGCGCCCCGTAGATCGCCCACGCGATGGCTTCCAGCAGCGTGCTCTTCCCCGCCCCGTTCGGCCCGATGATCCCCGTGACGCCCGAGGCCAGCTCGATCTCCGTATCCGCGTGCTGCCGGAAGTTGGTCAGCCGCAGGCGATCCAGTCTCATGCCCCCGCCTCGCCCTGGCCCTCGGCCTCACCCTCGCTCGAACTCGAACTCGACCCCGACTCCTCCTCCAGAGGCAGCTCCGGCGTCGATTCCCGCCAGTCCTCCGTGTCGGCCAGGTACCTCGCCCCCACCTCCAACAGCCGGGCCCGGTCGATCCCGGGGGTGGTCGGCTCCCACTCCTTCAGGAACGCCTCCAGCTCCTCTTCCAGCGTGCGACGCCGGACCTCCTCGGTGATGCGCTCCCGGACCTCCGGGCGCCGGGCATCCAGCTGGAAGTGCAGCGCCTCGGCCTTCAGCGCCCGGATCTGCTTGTGGTCCAGCTCCCGGAAGAGGTCCCGGGGCACGTCGGTGACCACCAGTCGCACGATCTTCCCCTCCACGCCGCCCGGCAGCTCCGCCACGGCGTCCGCGATCCGCGCGTCGATCTCCTCGGCCGTAAGCCAGACATCTTCGGCGCCACCCTCCGCGCCTCCGCGCTCCTCCGCGCCTCCGCGCCTGGCACTGAAGCGTGGAAGGTCCACCACCTCCCGCGTCGGGATATCCCTGAACTCACCACTCTGTGTCTCCGTCTCGTACAGCACCCACCCTTTCCGGGTATCGGCCTCGGCCCAGATGTTGGTGGCCGTCCGCTCGGTGGCGCCGGCGTACCAGATGTTCGGCCCGATCCGGATCGCGTTGTGGTAGTGGCCAAGGGCGATGTAGTCCCACGCCTCCTCGTTCAGCTCGCTCCGGTCGATGTGGGCGCCGCCGTACTCCACCATCCGGAGCAGCTCCTCGTCGATCCCGGCGCCGGAGACGGTGCCGTGAAGCATGAGGAGGTTGGTCCCCACGTCGTCGTCGGGTTCGACCGCCGGGGGCTCGTCGCCCACCAGGGCCGCGTGCGGGAGGCATAGGACCGACGCGCCCAGCGCCTCGAGACGAACGCGCTCGGCGCCGTCGTCGACCACGTGGATATCGGGGATCTCGGCCAGGAGCCGGAGGATGCTCCCGGTGTCCACGCTCCGGGGCGAGTCGTGGTTCCCGGCGATCATGACCACGGGCACGTCCGGGAGCCCGGCCCGGAGCCGCATGAAGTGCCGGAACCCGTCCATGATGGCGCCATTGGGCGGGCGCACGGTGTGGAAGACATCGCCGGCCACGAGCACCAGGTCGGGCGAGGCCTCCACCACCCCGTCGATGGCGGTGGCCACGGCGTCGGCCACGTCCCGCTCCCGCTGGTTCGCCCCGCCCGGCGCCAGGCGATGGTAGGCGCGGTAGCCGAGGTGCAGGTCCGCCAGGTGGGCGATCAGCACGTCAGATCTGCCGTCCCATCACCCGGATCGTCTCTCCGTTCACGCCGGCGCCGGCGTCACCGGCCAGGAAGAGGACGGCGGCCACGATCTCCTGGCGGTCGACCCACGCCACGGCGTCCTCGCCCATCTGGTCCCGGTTCTGCGCCGTGTCCACCACGCCCGGGGCGATGGCGTTGACCCGCACGCCGTTGTCCTTCTCCTCCAGCGCCGTGGACCGGGTCAGCGCCACCACGCCGGCTTTCCCGGCGTTGTAGGCGGCAATCCCGCTGGTTGCCCGCAGCCCCGACGGCGACGCGAAGTTGACGATGGCCCCATTCGAGTCCCGCAGCAGCGGCAGTGCCGCCCGGGTCATCAGGAACGCGGTCCGTACGTTCGCGTCGACTTCCCGCTGCCACTCGTCCGGTGACGTGTCGGCCACCGACTTCATGACGTGGAGCCCACCGGCCACGTTGACCAGCACATCGAGGCGGCCCCACCGCTCCCGGACGGCATCCACCACGGCCGCAGCCCCGTCGGGATCGGCCAGATCGGCCACCACGCCCACCACGTCGTTGCCCAGCTCCCGGGCGTGGTCTTCCACCTTCTCGGTCCGGCCGGTCACCACCACCCGGGCGCCCTCATCCACGAACGCCTCGGCCACGGCGAAGCCCACCTGCCCCCGGCCACCCACTCCCGTCACGATCACCACTCGGTCCGACATGATCCCTTCCTTCGGTTCGGCAGCCAGGCCCATCTCCAGCGACCCGGCCAGCGTGAGCAGCAGCGCCAGCCCGAGGAAGACGGGCCCCGGCGGGAACGCAGGGACCAGCCAGCCGGCGGCCAGCACGACTCCGACCGCTGCACCAAGCAAGGCCGGGACCGCCACGCCCGCCGCCCCGGGGCCATCGGATGGCCGCACGGCGAACCAGCGGGAGCCGAGCCACGCCCGGCGCCTTGCCTCGAGTCCGGCCAGCAGCGCCCCGATGGCGTACGCCGGCTCCGCCAGGAGCAGCACCACGGCCACCGGCGGGCCCCAGCGGCTGGCCTGCAGCTCCGGAGAGCGGAGCCAGAAGGTGGCCACGAAGCTGGCCACCACCATGGCGCCGATGGCGAACATCCACCGGCCCAGGATCCGCCGGTGGCCGGGCACCGGCCGATCCGGCGCACCGACCCACAGCCCCCCGGCCACGGAGCCCACCGCGAACGCCATCAGGAGCCCGGCGGTGGCGAGGAAGCCCTCGTCGCCGTAGAGGAGGAGCGCGCCGGCGGCCAGCGTGCCCGCGCCGAGCGCCACGCCGGCACCGAACGCCGCCACGCCCCGGGGCCACGTCCGCGTCTTCATGGCGCCACCCGGCCGTACCCGCCCCGGAAGTAGATCAGTGGCGGCCCGTCACGGGCGTCGCCGCCCACCACCTCGCCCACGAAGATCGTGTGGTCGCCGCCGTCGTAGCTCGCCCAGAGCCGACAGTCGATCCACGCCAGCGCCACATCCAGCACCGGGGCGCCCGTGACCTCGGTCCGGTACGCCACCCCGTCGAACTTGCCGGCCTCGTCCGCGGCGAAACGCCGGGCCAGCGCTTCCTGGTCCTCGGCCAGCACGCTGATGGCGAACAGCTGCGACGCCACGATCACGTCGTGGGTGTCGGCGGTGTGCTCGACGCACACCAGCACCAGCGGCGGGTCGAGGGAGACCGACGTGATGGCGTTGGCCGTCAGCCCCCGGGGCGGTCCGCCCTCGGCCTGCGACGCCACCACGGTCACACCCGTGGTGAAGTGCCCCAGCACTCTACGGAACTCGGCTTCTTCGATCCCCATGAGAGCGTCGTGCGGCCTCCCCCTCATTGCGTCGGTGTTCGGTGATCCTTACCCTTCCGCGGGTGGGAGCGATACTGACCCGAACGACCCGTCTTCGGCCCGTCCGCACGGCCAGCCGCCTCGCGGTTCTCCTCATGGTAATCGCTGTGGGGGGCTGCGACAACGTGGAATGGGGCGGCATCGATATCGCCATCGTTCCGCCACCGGCGAAGGGCGACCCGGCCGAGGCCCAGCCCGAGACCGACCTCCTGGCCGGCACCGTCCTCTTCTACGTCCACCGAAACAGCGCGGGCCCCACCGTGATCCCCGTGGGGATGGTCGACCACCACGGGCTGACCCCCCTCGCGCCCGGCGACGACCCGGCCGCCTTCGCCGACCGGTTCACCGACGCGTTCCTGGCCCCCGGCACCGAGCTCGCCCTCTTCCGCCACGGCCGACGGGTCGGGACCCTGACCGTGGAGGCCGCGACCCTGCCCGACGCCCCCGTCTGCCGACCGCTGCCCCGGGCCACGGGCACGCTCGACCTGGCCAGCGGGGCCGGTGGCGTCACCGAGTTCCTGGCGCTCCCCATCCCCGCGGCACCCGACAGCTGGCCCGCCGATGAGCTGCAGCCCTCCCGCAGCATGGAAGTGGTGGGTGACATGCTCGCCGGACGCATGCTCGAGGACCGGGACGTCGCCGTGTCGAGCGTGGGTGCCACGCGGCGTCAGCTCCAGCCGTTCCCCCTGGCCGACATCCCCGACCCCGGCTTCACCGCCACGTACCTCGTGAACGATACGCTGGGCGTCGGAGGCGACGACGACGGCAGCGCGCTCTTCGTCGTATTCACCCCCCGGGGCCAGGAAGGCTATCAGCCCGCATTCATCGGCTTCACCGACTACACGAGCGGGAAGGCCGCGCCCCGGGTGATCGATTTCCTCGACTGGGACCGCGACGGCCACACCGAGATCCTCCTCGAGGTCTTCGGCACCACCACGTCCTGGTTCCGGGCCGTAGGACGCCACGACGACGGCTGGCGGGCCGTCTTCGAGGACCGCTGCGACCCCCGGACCGCCCCGCCGGACACTACCCCGGCGCCTGCCGAGGTCGTGTCCACCCCGACGCAGCCCGTGTCCCGACCCGCGCCACGGCGCCAGCCGGCGCAGGCCTCGCCGGAACCGGCGTTCACCCTCGACTCCATCCCGGACATCGAGCCCACCATCCAGCTGTCGAACCCGGCCCAGACGCCCCGCGTCGGCCGCCGAGACACCGCCCGGGACACCGTGCCGCCCGATACCGGCGGCATCGGCGGCCGCTGACGCCCCGACACCCCCGGAGACCCGCCGCCGCGGTTGACCCGCGGTGGGCCTACGCCCTACGTTCCGACCACAGAACGCGAACGGGGTCAAACGGAAGCCGGTGCGAATCCGGCGCGGCCCCGCCACTGTAAGAGGCCCGGTCACGGCCGACGGCACGTACCATGTACGTCCGCTGCCAGCACCGGATGGCCCGCTCACGAAGCCACTGGGACCCGCTGCGGTCCCGGGAAGGCGAGCGACGCCGCCTCGAGCCAGGAGACCGACCCCGCTCGCGCCCGCGATACGAACCCTTCGAGGGACGAGGGTGCGGGGCGCTGACCGGTCGTGCCCGACCGCCAATGGCCCGTACCCCTCGACTGAGGGAGACGGGCCAACATGCATCCGACCACAAATCGCTTCGCCACCACGGCTTCCCTGGCCCGCCCACTGGCCCTCGCCCTAGCCCTGGCCCTGGCCCT
>CAZSBL010000001.1:0-67193 GCA_964605205.1 uncultured Gemmatimonadaceae bacterium | reverse complement strand
CCGGCCCGGCGAGTGGTCTCCATGATGCCGTCGGTCACCGAGTGGATCATCGCCATGGGGGCCACCGACCGCCTGGTCGCCCGCACCGACTACGACGAACATCCGGCCGTGGCCGACCTCCCGTCCGTGGGCGGTGGGCTCACGCCGAGCGTGGAGTGGCTGGCGGCCCGGGGCCCCGACCTCGTCGTCGCCTGGCCCGACGCGCCGAGCCGCTCGCTGGTGGCCCGGCTCGAAGCTCTCGGCGTACCGGTCTACGCGGCGCCGTCCGAGACCATCCAGGAAGGGCTCGCCACCGGCCGGGACCTGGGCGCGCTCCTCGGCCGTGACAGCGCCGCCAGTGCCGCCGTGGCCGAGGTCCGGGCCGGGCTCGATTCCGTAACCGCCGCCGTGGCCCACCGACCGCGCCCCGGCGTTCTCTTCCTCATCGGGCTCGAACCCCTCATGGCGGCGGGCCCCGGCACCTTCATCGACCAGCTCCTCCAGCGCGCCGGCGGCCGGAACGTCCTGGCCGACACCGACATCCTCTGGCCCCAGCTCTCCCTCGAGGCCGTGGTGCGCAGGGCGCCGGACGTGGTGATCGTGGGCTCCGCCGGCGTGCCCGACCCCCTGGCCACGCTCCGGGAGCGCCCGGGCTGGCGGGACGTGCCCGCCGTGCGCGAAGGCCGCGTCCACGCCGTCGACCCGAACCTGGTGAACCGGCCCGGGCCGCGGATGGACGAGGCGGCCTCCCGGCTGGCCCGGCTGATCCATGGCTCCGGAAGCACGCCATGACCACCCCCTGGTCCATCGCCGCCCGGCTCGCGCTCCTCACCGTCTTCCTGGGCGCCACCGTGCTCCTGGCCGTGGGCGTGGGTGCCGTACCGATCTCGCCGGGGGACATCCTCGGCGCGCTGGCCGGCGATGCCGACGCCACCACCCGGGCCATCGTGGTGGACCTGCGCCTCCCCCGGGCCGCGCTGGCCGTGATCATCGGCGCCGCGCTGGCCGTGGCCGGCACCGTCTTCCAGGCGCTCCTCCGGAACCCCCTGGCCGAGCCGTACATCCTGGGCGTCTCAGGTGGCGCGGCCGTGGGCGCCGTGGCGGTCATCGGCTTCTTCGCCGCGGCCCCCGGCTGGCTCGTGCCCGTGGCCGCGTTCGCCGGCGGGATCGGCGCCATCGTCCTGGTCTTCCGGATCGCCGCCTCCGTCGGCACCACCCTCGACACCCGCGTCCTGCTCCTGGCCGGCGTGGTGGTGGGCGCCTTCTTCAACGCTGTGATCCTGCTACTGCTCACCCTGGCAGACGTGGAGACGTTCCGGTCCGCCGTCTTCTGGATGATGGGGAGCCTGGCCTCAGCGACGTGGTCCTCCGTAGGGCTCCTCGCCCTCTACACCCTCCCGGCGCTGGCCGTCCTCCTGGCCCTCGCCCGACCCCTCAACCTCATGGCCATCGGGGAGGAGACGGCGCTCTACCTCGGGACCCGGGTCGAGCGCGTCAAGCGGGTGGCCTACGTGGTCGCCTCGCTCCTCGTGGCCGCCGGCGTGGCGGCCGCCGGCGTCATCGGGTTCGTCGGGCTCATCGTGCCCCACGCGCTCCGGCTGATCTGGGGCGGCGACCACCGGTTCCTCCTCCCCGGCAGCGCCATCGCCGGCGGCGCCTTCCTCCTCCTGGCCGACACCGCCGCCCGAACCGTGGCCGCGCCCGTCGAGCTGCCCGTAGGCGTGGTCACCGCCCTCATCGGCGTGCCCGTCTTCGTGGTCCTCCTTACCCGACGACCCGGAGCCGCCGGATGATCTACCGCGCCTCCGACCTCCGCTACCGCTACCCAGGCGCCGGACGACCCGCCGTCCGCGGCGTGGACCTGGCCGTCCCCCGCGGCGCCTTCTACGCCATCATCGGACCCAACGGCTGCGGCAAGACGACGCTCTTCCGCCTCCTCCTCGGCGCCCTCCAGCCCGACGCCGGCTCCATCGAATACGATGGAGGGCCGATGGATGGCTGGGACCGCCGCGAGCTCGCCCGCCGCGTCGGAGTCGTGCCCCAGTCCGAGGAGCTGGTCTTCCCCCTCACCGTCCGGGAGCTCGTGGCCATGGGCCGATACCCCCACCTCGGACCCTGGCACGGCGAGCGCACCGCCGACCGCTCCGCCGTCGGATCCGCCCTGGCCCGCTGCGACGTCGTCGACCTCGCCGCACGACCCATGGGCACCCTCTCCGGCGGCGAGCGCCAGCGCGCACGCCTCGCGCGCGCCCTCGCCCAGGAGCCCGACACCCTCGTCCTCGACGAGCCCACCGCCTCCCTCGACATCGCCCACGAGATGGGCATCTTCGAGCTCCTTCGAGGCCTCGCCGACAGCGGTGTGACCATCCTCATGGTCACCCACAACCTCAACGTCGCCGCCCGCTACGCCGACCGTCTCCTCCTCATGGACCGCGGCCGGCCCGTGGCCGAAGGCACCCCGGCCCATGTCTTCACCGCCGAGACCCTCGAGGCCGTCTACCGGTGGCCCATCACCGTCTCCCGGCACCGCGGTCCCGGCCCCGATGCCGGCGCGCCCCAGGTCACCCCCCTCCGCAACGGCGCCCCCGGCGGCCACGACAGCTCGGACCCCGGAGGCACCCCATGAGCCCGCGATGGAGCCCCTCTCCTCCCGGCAGAAACATCGAGCTCGAACGATCATCCACGTCAACGAATACCATAAATGATTCCGTGACAACCACTTACGCCCTGACGCCCCGAAATAGATCGTTCACGATCGATCTTTCACCCGAACCGGATACCCCATGAACAGCTTGATGACCACCGCAGCAGCCCTTTTCCTCTGCGCGGCCGCAGCCACGCCCGTACCCGCCCAGTCCGCCGGCACGCGGTCCGCCGAAGCCCTCCCCGGCGACACCCTCCCCGGCGACACCCTCCCCGGCGACACCCTGGCCGGCGACACCCTGCCCTCCGACACCTTCGCGCTGCCGGAGCTCGTGGTGACCGCCACCCGGGTCCCGCTGCCCCGGGAAGCGCTGCCGACGCCGGTCACGGTATGGACCGGCCAGGAGCTGCGGAGCCGGGGGATCCGCACGGTGGCGGAGGCCCTTTCCACCACCCCCGCCGCGACGGTGGCCCGGGCCGGTTCGCCGGGCGCCCAGACGTCCCTCTTCCTGCGGGGCGGCGAGTCGGACTACGTGAAGGTCCTCATCGACGGCGTGGCGGTGAACGACCCGGGCGGCGCGGTGGACCTCGCCGATCTCGGCACCGACCAGGTCGAGCGGATCGAGGTGGTCCGGGGGCCGGTGAGCGTGCTCTACGGCAGCGACGCGGTGGCCGGCGTGGTCCAGGTCTTCACGCGGCGAGGCGCCGGCGCCCCGAGTATCACGGCGCAGCTGACGGGCGGCCTGGGGCAGGAGCGGGGGGCGGCGGGCTCGGCGAGGTCGGGCTCCGGCTCTCCGGGCTCGACGGGCCCCGGCGGCGAGGCGCCTGGCCCCGGGACCTACCCGACCTGGGACGCCGAGGCCACGGCCACCGGCGCGGCCGGTGACGTGACGTACACGGTGGGCGGGAGCCGGTCGTGGTCCGACGGGCTGTACCCGCTGAACAACGAGCGGGACCACACCACGGGCACGGTCAGGGCGGCGTGGACGCCGGGCACGACGGAGCTGGCGGTGAGCACCCGGTACAGCGACAGCCGCTCCCACTTTCCCACGGATGGCGCCGGCGCGCTGGTGGACGAGAACGCCCGCCTCGACCGGACGCTCTGGTCCACCTCCGTCACGGCCGGCTTCCGACTGCTGTCGGGCCTCGAGGCCCGGCTCCGCGCCGGGCTCATGGACCGGAGCCAGCTCACCACCGACGAGCCAGACAGCCCGGCCGACACCCTCGGCACGTACGCCTCCACCCTCGGCTGGGACATGACCCGTCGCACGGTGGACGGCCGGCTGGACTGGGAGGCGCCGGCGTGGCTGAGGCCCGGCTCACCGGCGGCCGTGATCAGCGCCGGCGTATCGTGGGAGGAGGCCGAGGCATCGAGCACGTACAGCGCGGAGACATCGTTCGGTCCGTTCGAGAACGACGCCGACTTCGGCCGGAGCACGCTCGGCTACTACGGTCAGCTCCTCTCGGAGCCCGTGGACGGCGTGCATCTGACCCTCGGCGGCCGGCTGGATGACAGCGACACCTACGGCACGTTCGAGACGTACCGGGTCGGGCTCGCCGTCGAGCCGCTGGCCGGCACCCGCGTGCGCGGGGCACTGGGGCGCGGCTTCAAGGAGCCGTCGTTCATGCAGGTGTTCGGCAGCGGCTTCGGCGACGTGGGCAACCCGGCCCTCGAGCCGGAGCGCGCCCGGAGCTGGGAAGTGGGCGTCGAGCAATCGCTGGCCGGCGGATCCGCGGCCGCCACCTGGTTCGACCAGCGGTTCGAGCAGCTGATCCAGTACACCTTCTCGCCGCCGGAGCCGGGCGGACCGAGCTACTACAACGTGGGCGCCGCCCGGTCCCGGGGCCTCGAAGTCGAAGCCCGGGCCCGCGGTGGCCGGGTGTCCGTGACGGCGTCGTATACCTACCTGGAGACGGAGGTCCTCGATCCGGGCCTCGCCACCGACGCCGGCTTCGTGGAGGGCGAGCCGCTGCTCCGCCGACCGGCCCACGCCGGCACCCTCGACGCCCGCTACCGTCTGGCCAACGGCGCGGTGGGCCTCTCGGTCAACGCCGTCGGCGACCGCGAGGACCTGGACTTCGCCGCCGGGTTCCCGGCGCCCCGGGTCACGCTGCCCGGCTACGCCACCCTCGACCTGTCGGCCGAGCACGTGGTCCCGCTGCCGGGCCCCGCCGTTACGGCGCTGCTCCGGGTCGAGAACGCGCTGGACGCCGGGTACCAGTCCATCGCAGGCTTCCCGGGGCTCGGGCGGGTCATCCGGCTGGGCCTGCGCATGAAGGTGTGGTAGGCGAGGCCGGGCACGCCCGGGATGAACGGAGGCCCCCGCCGCTCCGGCGGGGGCCTCGTAGCATGGTGGGGTGGAGGGCACCGATACGCGCCCGGCCGACCCGTTAGTTGCCCGCCGTCTCCGACGCGCTCTGCAGCACCCAGTCCAGGTTGGCCGTCTGGCCGCTGGCCGGCTCTATCGTGGCCGGCGAGGTCGGATCCACCGTGACCGTCAGGCCGTCCGGCGCGTTCAGCCGCACATCGAACGGGCCGTTGTCGGGGATCAGGAACTGGAACGCCAGCTCGAAGGTGCCGTCGCCGTCGTTGTCCGTGAAAGCGACGCGAGAGCTGTCGCCCTCGGCCGGCAGCATGGTGGCGCTGAACTGCCCCAGCTCGTAGCCAGTGGGCAGCGTCACGTCACCGTCGCTCAGCGTGACGTCGATGGCGGCCGTCAGGCCGATCTCCGACGCGTGGATGACCGGCTGCATGACCCACATGCCACTCATGCCGGCCTCCTGGCCGAAAGAGTCCTCGACGTCGAAGTCCAGGAGCAGGATCTGCTGCCCGCCCGTCACCTGCAGGCCGTTCAGCAGCACCTTCGCGCCGCTCTGCGCGAAGCTCGGCATGTTCAGCAGGCCGTCGGCCGCGCCGCACTCCGTGTAGCCGTCGGTGGCGAACACGGAGCCCGTGTCCGTCACCAGGCAGCCGCCGGACATGACCATCCGCAGCTGGCCGTACGTGCCCGTGGGCACCTCCTGGCCGACTACCAGGTCCGCCACGTCGTTGGCCAGGCTCAGCAGCTCGTGGGTCTCCTCCACACCCTCGAGCAGGTACACCCGGCTGCCCTCCGGATCGTTCTCGCCGGACTCTTCCTGCAGGTAAATGTCCGTGATCGTCACCCACGCCTCCACCACTTCCTCGCCGGGCGCGTCGGTGAGCTGGATCGACATGGTGCCGAATTCCGTCTCGGTGCCGCCGTCGCACGCCGCCATGGGGAGAGTCAGCAGGAGGGCGAGCGTCGCGGCGCCCATCGTGCGAACGAGCTTCATGATCTTGCTCCTCGGTCAGTGATTCCATCGACTGGCGGCCGGGATCTGTACCGGAGTCCGCCCCTTTCATTGGTATGGACGAGCGTACCCCGGGATGGGTAACTGGTCAGACCCCGTCAAGACGACGTCGGGGCCTCCGGATCCCCGGCGAACCCGGTCTCCGTGGTCCCCTCAGTCGTCCCCTTCGAGCAGCGCGACGTAGCTCTCGTACCGGGCCGGCGTGACCTCGCCCGCCTCGACGGCGGCCCGCACGGCGCAGCCGGGCTCGTGGGTGTGGGTGCACGATCGGAACTGGCAGCCGCCCAGGTACGGGCGCATCTCCGGGAAGCAGGCATCGAGATCCTCGAGGTCCACGCCCCAGAGCCCCAGCTCCCGGAGCCCCGGCGTGTCGGCCACGTGCCCGCCGGCCTCCAGCGGGATCAGGAGCGACGAGACGGTGGTATGGCGCCCCTTCCGCACGGCGTCGCTCACGTCGCCGACCCGCAGCCCCAGCCCCGGCTGCATGGCGTTCAGCAGGCTCGACTTGCCGACCCCCGACGGGCCGGCCAGCACGCTGATCCGATGGCGGAAGAGGTCCCGGAGGGCGTCCACGCCCTCGCCCGTCTCCGCGCTGGCGTGGACCACGGGGTAGCCGATGGACTCGTACGGCGCGAACGCCGCCGCGGCGTCCGGGTCCAGGTCGATCTTGTTCGCGATGATCGCCGCGTCGAGGCGGTTGGCCTCCGCCAGGACCAGGAACCGGTCGAGCATCCGGAGGCTCGGCTCCGGGTGCGTGACCGAGAAGACCGGCACCAGCTGCTCCACGTTCGCCACCACCACCTTGGGCCGGTGTCGGCCCCTCGGACCCGGCGCCCGTCGGGCCAGCTGGGTGCGCCGCTCCTCCACGGCCTCGATGGTGTGGCCGCCATCCTCGTGACGCCGGACCCGGACCCGGTCGCCCACCACCACCGCATCCCCCGTCCGCTGCTCCTGCTTAAGCCGGCCCCGGAGCGACGCCTCCACCACCTCATGGGCCCCGCCCTCGGCCCCGGAGGTGCCTCCCGGATGCAGCTCGACCTCGTACGTCCCGCCGACGGCGGAGCGTACGAGGCCGGGTAGCTGTCCGTGCTCGGACGGCATGCTCTAGGCGGCGAAGCTCTCCAGCGCCGGACCCAGCTCGCCCTCGCGCAGGCGCTTCAGCGCCCGGTCACGCAGCTGGCGGACCCGCTCCCGGGTCACGCCCAGCATGTTCCCGATCTCCTCGAGGGTGTGCGTGTCGCCGCCATCCAGCCCGAAGTAGAGCCGCACCACCTTCGCGTCCCGCGGGTTCAGCTGGTCCAGCGCCCGGTTGATCTGCTCCGCCAGGAGCCGATCCTCCACGTCTTCCTCGGGCTCCTCGGCCTCGTCGAGGACGAACCGCTCCACCAGGTAGCTGTCATCGCTGTCGCCGATGGGCGCGTCCAGCCGCACCTCGGCCGAGTTCAGCGTCTGCAGCTGCCGGACGATGTTCGGCTTCAGGTCCGCGGCCTCAGCCACCTCCTCCAGCGTCGGGTCGCGACCCATCTCCTGCTTCAGCCGCTCCCGCTCGCGGAAGATCCGCGCCAGGTCGCTCGCCCGGTTCAGCGGAACCCGCACGCTCCGGCCGTGATTCGCCAGGCTCGCCAGGATCGCCTGTCGGATCCACCACACGGCGTAGGAGATGAACTTCACGCCCTGGTCCGGATCGAACTTCCGCGCGGCCGTCACCAGCCCCACGTTGCCCTCCTGGATCAGGTCCGCCAGCGAGACGCCGCGGTTCTGGTACTTCTTCGCCACGCTGATCACGAACCGCAGGTTCGCCCGCGCCAGCTCCATGACCGCTTCCTCGTCACCGGCCTGCGCACGCTTCCCCAGCTCGATCTCACGTTCCGGCGAGATGAGCTCGTGCTCGCTCACATCGCTCAGATAGTGGTCGAGAGCGCTGTTGTCGGGGTACTTCGGCCGGAACCCCTTCGCCTTCTTCTTCCGGCTCTTCGTCGCAGTTGCCATCTCGGTACCGTATCCGTTCGTTGATCGATGCCCTCGACCCCAGTATCGGTCACGGGCCTCGCTTCTTTATCGCTATAACGCTTTATCTGCAAAGTCTCTGCCGAGGGTACGGCGTCCCCGTCGCGGGCCCCGCGGGGGACGGAAGAACCCTCGCCGTGGCTGGTAGTAACCCCAGTCCGACGACGGTGTTCCCCGGGCTCCCGTCGCGGCACGGCCACCCTCTCACCCTCCTAATACTCCTCGCGCGCGCGAGGTTCCCGCCTTGCCCGCGCTCGATCCCGCATCTAGCCTTCACCCATGGATTTCACCTTCGCCGGACATACCGATGTGGGCCGGGTTCGTGCCCGGAACGAGGACGCACTCCTCCAGCGCCCTCTCCGTGGCCTGGTGGTGGTGGCCGACGGGATGGGGGGGCACGCCGCGGGCGACGTGGCCAGCCGCATCACCGTCGACGTGCTCGACGACCGCACCCGCGACCCGGGCCCCGACGCCGCGGAAACGCTGGCCGACGCCGTCCGCGCTGCCCACGAAGCGATCCACAAGGCCGCCCGGGCCGACCCGGAACTCCAGGGGATGGGCACCACCGTCACCGCCCTCCGGGTGCACGACGATGGCGCCTTCATCGCCCACGTCGGCGACTCCCGGGCCTACCGCTGGCGCGACGATAGCCTGGACCAGATCACGAAGGACCAGTCCTGGGTGCAGGAGCAGGTCGACGCCGGCGTCCTCCCCCCGGAACGCGCACGGAGCCACCCGCTCTCGTCCGTCCTCACCGGCGCCCTCGGGATCGAGGACCGGGAGCTCGACGTGCAGCTCCATCAGCTCGCCATCGAGGCCGGTGACACCTTCCTCCTCTGCAGCGACGGCCTCACCGGCCCCCTTTCCGACCCCGAGATCCTGGCCGTCCTCCAGGACGCAGACGACCTCGACGCCGCCGCCCGGGCCCTCGTGGACGCGGCGAACGCGGCGGGGGGACCGGATAACATCACGGTGGGCCTGGTGCGCGCAAAGTAACGCCGACTTCGTCTCACTTCCCGATCGGGGGATGAGGATTCGCGGCGAGGCTGCGGGCGCGGTTTGCGGCGGGTCCGCCCTCGCGGCACTATCTTGGTCCAGGCGGCCCCAGCGCCCCTGGCGCTGCGGCGCCCGCAGGGCGCCCCAACGAGCTGCAACGAGGAGCGTGCCGTGAACGAAGAGACCACCACGAACCACCGGGCCGCCGACCCCACCCCGCGAGCCCGGCTCACGCCATGAACGCCATCCCCCCATCGCGACCGGCCGCCGACCAGCCGGCCGCCACCAACGAGGTGGTGGTCCGCGACCCCCTCTGGGGCACCATAACCCTTGCGCCGACCGCCCGCGCCGTGGTGGACAGTGGCGCGTTCCAGCGATTGCGCTACATACGCCAGCTCGGCCTCGCCCACCTGGTCTACCCGGGCGCGCACCATTCCCGGTTCGACCACGCCCTGGGCGTCTACCACCTCATGCGCCGGGCCATCGACGGGATGGCGGAGCGGGGCGCCCTGGATGAGATCGATCCGGTCGAGCGACGTCTCGTACCGCTGGCCGGTCTCCTCCACGATGTCGGCCATTACCCGTTCTCCCACGCACTGGAGGAGATCGAGGAGCCGCTGATCCCGGGGCACCACGAAGCGCTCACCGGACGGTTCCTCCGCGACCCGGATGTCCGGGCCGCGCTGGAGTCGGTGGCGCCCGACGGCGTGGAGCGGGTGGAGTCGCTGATCCGGGGCCGGAGCGGCTCACCGCTCCAGGGGCTGGTTAGCGGGTCGCTGGACCTGGACAAGGTCGAATACCTCAAGCGTGACGCCCGGTTCTGCGGTGTCCCCTACGGCGAGGTGGACGTGGACCGGCTCCTGCACGCGCTCATGGTGCTCACCCCGCCCGACGGCGGGCCGCCGGAGATCGGCGTCCACGAGAAGGGCGTCGCGGCCCTCGAGTCGCTGCTCTTCGCCAAGTACCAGATGTTCCGCAACGTCTACTGGCACCACGCCGTGCGCGCGGGCACCGTGCTCTACAAGCGGATCGTCTTCGATGCCCTGAAAGCCGGACTCATCGACGCCGACGAGCTGGTGGGCAAGACCGACGAGGCGCTCCTCTTCCTCCTGGCCGACCGGGCTGGCACCCACGACGCCGGCCGGGCCCCGGCCCCGCCACCCGGTGGCCTCGCGGCGGGCGCCGACGGGGCCGACACCGCGCGGCAGCGCGTCGCCGGCTTCGTGGACGCCCTCCAGCGCCGACGCCTCCCCAAGCGGGCGCTGGAGGTGGTGGCCGCCGATCTGGGCTCGGAGCCCGGCGGCTGGGCCACCAGCGATACCCCCCTCAAGCGACGCGCGGAAGACCGCCTCGCCCAGGAGCTCGAGCTGCCGCCGGGGTGCGTCTTCATCGACTATCCGGAGAAGCCCGCCATGTTCCGCCTCGACCTCCTGGTCCACCGTCGCGGCGGCGAGGTGCTCCGCCTGGGCGCCCGGGGCCGGGCCGGTCTCATGGGGCTGCCCGCCGTGGCCGACGAGCTCTACCGCACCGCCCGGGTGCTCCGCGTGTTCACCCTCGGCGGCCGACGCCGCCTCGACCCCGACGCCGTCACCGCGCTGCTGACGCTGCCGGAGGCCGACCTCCGCACCCGACTCGACGAGAGCCGCCCACTCCTCGGAGGAGCCCCGGGCTGACGCCTGGACCTTCATCCCCCATCAAGAGGAGGGCGCACCCAGGTATCAGGGTCCCGCCCGACGTACGGTCTCCGAAACGCCGGCCTCGAACTTCCTGAAGTTCTCCCGGAACATGTCGGCGAGCTCCAGCGCCTGCTCATCGTACTCCTCCGGGTGCTCCCACGTCTGGCGCGGGCGCAGCACCTCGTCGGGTACGCCGTGGACGTGCTCCGGGATCATCAGGCCGAAGACCGGATCCTGGTAATAGCGGGCGTCATTCAGCTCGCCGCTCAGCGCGGCGGTCACCATCCGGCGCGTGTGTTTCAGCTCCATCCGGTGCCCCTCGCCGTACGCCCCGCCCGTCCAGCCGGTGTTCACCAGCC
The DNA here is from genome assembly GCA_964605205.1 of uncultured Gemmatimonadaceae bacterium. Lineage (GTDB taxonomy): Bacteria > Gemmatimonadota > Gemmatimonadetes > Longimicrobiales > RSA9 > JAWVYT01. The sequence continues at coordinate 56,200 of CAZSBL010000001.1, read as the reverse complement.
ATGTGTTGACGTCGTGCTCCTCCACCAAACGGGCCAGGAGCTCGGCGTAGCGCCCCGGCGGGAGCGGGAGGAACGGCTCACCGAAGCACGCGCTGAACGTGGCCTTCGGCTCCGTCACGCCCTTCTCGGTGCCCGCCACCTTCGCGGTGTAGCCCGAGAGGAAGTGATACGCCGCCTGGTCCCGGTCCAGCTTCGAGATCGGCGGGAGCACCCCGAACGCGTCGGCGGTCAGGAAGATCACGTTCCGCGGGTGGCCGCCTCGCTTGTCGCGAACCGCGCCGGGCACGTGCCGCAGCGGGTAGCTGGAGCGGGTGTTCTCGGTGATGGAGTCGTCGTCGAAATCCGGTTTCCGGTCCTCATCGAGGATCACGTTCTCCAGGATGGCGCCGAACTGCCGGCTCGCCTGCCAGATCAGCGGCTCGCCATCCCGGGAGAGCCGGATGACCTTGGCGTAGTTGCCGCCCTCGAAGTTGAACACGCCGTCCTCGGACCAGCCGTGCTCGTCATCGCCGATGAGCTGGCGCTCGGGGTCGGTGGAAAGGGTGGTCTTGCCGGTGCCGCTGAGGCCGAAGAAGAGGGCCACGTCGCCATCGTCGCCCATGTTGGCCGAGCAGTGCATCGGCAGCACGTGATGGTGCGGCAGCAGGTAGTTCATCACGCTGAAGATCGACTTCTTGATCTCCCCGCCGTAGCGCGTGCCGCCGATGAGCACCTGATTCTCGGCGAAGTTGACCACCACGAAGGCCCCGCTGTGCGTACCGTGCTTCTCGGGGTCCGCCTGGTACTCCGGCGCGTGCAGCACGGTGAACCCGGTCTCGAAATGGCTCCGGTGATCGCCAAACGGCTCGAGGAACATGTTGTTCACGAACACCGAGTGCCACGCGCTGGGCGTCACTACCCGAACGTTCAGCCGGTACTGCGGGTCGGCCCCCGCCCATACGTCGCGGATGTAGAGATCATCCTGGGCGTCCAGGTACTTGATCACGTCGGCCCGGAGCGCCTCGAAATGCTCTACGCTCAGCGGGACGTTCACCTCGCCCCACGCGATCTCTTCCTCCGACGACGGCTCCCGCACCGTGAACTTGTCCTTCGGGCTCCGCCCCGTGTGGGGCGCCGTCACCGCCACGAACGACCCGTCCGCCGACAGCTTCCCTTCCCCGCGCCACACGGCGTGCTCGATGAGCTCCGCCGGTGGCAGGTTCCAGTGGAGCCGCCCCGTGGGGTTCAGCCCCTCCTCGCTCAGTTCCGTTCGTGTCTCTGTTGTCACCACTTGCCTGTCCTTTGTCTATCGTCTCGCTAGTTGTCCTAGTTGTCCTCGATCTCGGCCAGACGGCTGCTCCGCTGTGCATCCACCACGGCCAGCGCCGTCAGGTTCACCACATCCGCCGCCTCGCTCCCGCGCTGCAGCGTATGGACGGGCTTCGCCATCCCCATGAGCACCGGGCCGATGGCTTCGGCACCCCCGATCCGGGACAGCAGTTTGTACGCCACGTTCGCCGCGCCCAGGTTCGGGAAGATCAGCACGTTCGCCGTCCCGCCCATGGTGTTGAACGGATAGCGCTCCTCCAGGATCTCCTCGACCACGGCGGTATCCGCCTGCATCTCGCCATCGATCTTGAGCTCCGGTCGCTTCTCCCGTACCAGTGCGACGGCATCACGCACCTTCTGCGCCTCCGGCACACGGCTCGAGCCGAAGTTGGAGAACGACAGCATGCCGATCCGGGGGGCGATCCCCAGCCGCTCGACGAAATCCGCCGCCATCAGCGCGATCTCCGACAGCGTCTCCGCATCGGGATCGATGTTGACGGTGGTGTCGGCGAAGAAGATCAGGTCGTTCTGGAGCGCCATGATGTAGAGCCCCGCCACGTGGTCCACCGGCGGGGCCGTACCGATACACTCCAGCGCGGGCCGGATCGTCTCCGGATAGTGCGAGTCCACACCGGCCACGGCGCCATCCGCGTCACCCTCCGCCACCATCATGTAGCCGAAGTACTTGGTCTGCCGGAGCCGCTCCCGGGCCTCGCCCAGCGTGAGGCCCTTCCGCTGCCGAGCCTCGAACAGCCTCCGGGCATACCGCTCCTGCACCTCCTCTTCCGCGTTCGGATCCACCACCTCCACGCCGTCCAGGCTGACCCCCAGCTCTTCGGCGCGCTCGCGGATCCGATCCCCTCGGCCCAGCAGCACCGGCCGCACGATCCCCTCATCCACCGCCTGGCGGACCGCCCGGATCACGCGGTCGTTCTCCCCATCCGGGTACACGATCCGGTGGGGATCCCGCTTCGCGATCAGCATCAGGTCCCGCATCACCTCGCGGCGACGCCCGAGCCGCGCCTCCAGCATGGTCCGATACTCCTCCGGCTCCAGCTCGTGTCGGGCCACACCATCCTCGATCGCCGCACGCGCCACCGCCGGCGCCACCCAGAGCAGCACCCGGTAGTCGAACGGCTTCGGGATGATGTAGCGGGGCCCGAACTCGAACTTCTCCTCGCCGTACGCGTGCGCCACCGACTCCGGCACGTCCTGCCGCGTCAGCTCCGCCAGCGCGTGGGTCGCCGCCAGCTTCATGTTGTCGGTGATGGCCCGGGCTCGCACATCCAGCGCGCCCCGGAAGATGAACGGAAAGCCGAGCACGTTGTTGACCTGGTTGTCGTAGTCGCTCCGGCCCGTGGCCATGATGGCGTCGTCCCGAACGGCGTTCACCTCTTCCGGCAGGATCTCCGGGTCCGGATTGGCCAGGGCGAAGATGATCGGCTTGTCGGCCATCGACTTCACCATCTCGCCGTCCACCAGACCCTTCACGCTCAGCCCCACGAACACGTCGGCTCCCTCCATGCACGCCCGGAGATCACTCTCCGGCGAGTCCTGGGCGTACGCCGCCTTGTACTTGTTCAGCGACCCCTCTCGCTCCTTCGTGATCAGCCCCGTGCTGTCACACATCCAGATGTTCTCGCGACGGGCTCCCATGGTCACATAGTGGTTGGCCGTGGCGATGGCCGATGCGCCCGCCCCGCTGAACACGATCTTCACGTCCTCGATCTTCTTCCCCACGATCTCCAGCGCGTTCATCAAGCCTGCGCCGCTGATGATCGCCGTCCCGTGCTGGTCATCGTGGAACACCGGGATCTCGAGCCGCTCCTTCAGCGCCTCCTCGATATGGAAACACTCCGGCGCCTTGATGTCCTCCAGGTTGATCCCGCCAACCGTGGGCTCCATAAGCGTGCAGAAATCCACTACCTCATCCGGATCCTCCGTGTCCACCTCGATATCGAAGACATCGATGTCGGCGAACCGCTTGAACAGCACGCCCTTCCCCTCCATCACCGGCTTCGAGCCCAACGCCCCGAGATTGCCCAGCCCCAGCACAGCGGTGCCGTTCGAGACCACCGCCACCAGATTCCCCCGGGCGGTGTACTTGAACACGTCTTCCGGGTTCTCCTGGATCGCCAGGCACGGCTCCGCCACCCCGGGGCTGTACGCCAGGGAGAGGTCGCGCTGCGTGCTGACGGGTTTCGTCGGTACTACCTGTATCTTGCCGGGCCGCCCCTGGATGTGATATTCCAGCGCTTCCCGCTTACGGTCTGACATGGTGTGCCTCTATCCATTGCGCGTGTCTGTATCGTGCGCGTACTCGAGCATGCGAAGGCTATCGCTGGCGCCAGCCCATGGCAAGGCGATCAGGCGCCGTTCCGCGCTTGCGTGCGGCGTCCGGTTGCGCGATTCTCCCACCCCGACCCCGAGGACCTGGAATCCACCCGATCCCATGAGCTTTCGAGCTGCCAGCGTGCGCCGTCTCGGGCTCCTTTCTGCCACCGTACTGGCCGTTCTCGTGGCGGTGCCGGCGGCGGGGCAGGAGGGGGCCGCGGACACGTGTGCGAACGGGGTGATCGAGGAGATCTTCGTAGACAACCACTCGATCTTCGACACCTCGGACCCGGGTCTCGACGCCCGGTTCCGGTGGGCGTACTCGTTGGCGAACAAGCTCCACGTCCGGACCGGCAAGGAGTTCATCGGTCGCGAGCTGCTCTTCGGGCGAGGCCAGTGCTACGATCCCGTCCTGCTGGAGGAGTCCGGGCGCCTGCTGCGGGCCTACGACTTCATCGCGCACGCCGATGTCTACGGCATTCGGCAGGAAGACGGCAGCTGGCACGTGATTGTGGACACCGAGGACGAGTGGACCACGCAGGTCGAGATCCAATACGACATAAGTGGTGAGCTCGAATTCGAGAAGCTGGCGGTCCGGGAAAAGAACATCCTGGGGACCGGGCAGATGCTCGAGTTCTTCTACGAGGCCATGGAGCCCACGCGGGCGTACGGTCTACGGTACAACACCCCGCAGCTCTTCCGTACGCGATGGGACCTGACGGTGGCCGCCGGGAAGACCCGGGCCGGGAACCTGATCCACCAGGAGATCCGCTACCCCTTCCTGGGGGAGATGGGCACCTGGGCGATGCGGGAGTGGTTCCACTACCGGGACCGTCTGTTCGACTACGTGCTGCCCCGGGGCCCCGACTGCCCGGCCGACGGCCCGAGCTGCCGGATCCTCGTCCCGCTCCGGCGGCAGGGGTTCCACGTGGCCGGGATCCGTCGGTTCGGCGAGCGGGGCAACCTGACCATGCTGGGCGGCGGGGTCAGCGTGCAGCGGCTCTCTTATCCGCACGACCCGGCCACCGCCATCACCAGGGTGATGGGAAGCGCCTACGACGAGCGCGAGCTCGTATCACCCGCGCTGCGGGAGCCGGTGCTCGAGCTGACCCGACCGCTGGAGAACGTCCGGGGCGTGTTCCTGCTCGGGAAGCGGAACATCACCTGGCAGCAGCGATCGGGCCTCGACAGCTTCGACGGCGACGAGGACGTTCGGCTGGGCGCCGAGATCGACCTGGCCGTGGCCCGGGCGCTGCCCGGGTTCCGGACCGACAACGACATGTACCTGGCCAGCGACTTCTACGTGGCCGCGGGCCCGCCGGAGCTCTTCGTCGCGTCCCGGGTCCGGTTCGACAGCCGCCGCGACTACCACACGGAGCCGGGCGAGCCGGAGATGAGGGACCTCCTGACCGAAGGGGAGGTGCTGCTCTACCTGGAGCCCGACGCGGTCCGGAATCACACGCTCCTCTTCCGCGCGGCCGCGGCCGGCGGCTGGAACTCCGAGATCCCGTTCCAGCTGACGCTGGGCGGCAGGCAGGCTCTCCGCGGCTGGGCGGACGAGGCGTTTCCCGGGGGGCGCCGCCTGGTCTTCAACGTAGAGGACCGCTGGCACCAGGAGTGGCTGCTGCCGGACGTAGCGGACATCGGTACATCGCTCTTCCTGGACGTGGGCCGGATGTGGCCCGGCGACGCGCCGTTCGGGATCGACTCCGGCTGGCGCGGCACCCTCGGGACCGGGCTCCGGATCAACTTCCCGGCCGGCGGGACGAACACCTATCGGATCGATGTCGCGGTCCCCATCGGCCCCGACTCGCGCCTCGGCGATTTCCAGCTCCTGATCGGAGTCGGTGAGTACCTGGGCGTGTCCGCGCCGTTCCTCGATCCGCGGATCGGCCGCTCCCGCATCCCGCCGATCACCGGTAGCCTCCTGCACTTCCCCCACTGATGACGCGCCTCGACCGCGCCGTGGAGACGCCGGAGCGGATGGACGCGGCGGACGTGGATCCGGACGCGCTCCGCTCGGCCCTCGGGCACATCGTGGCCGTGAACCGCTGGCTCGGCGCCCGGCGCGCGCTCCTGCGCCACCTGCCGTGGGCGCTCCCGGCTCCCGGCGACGAGGCGGTGGCTCCGGCGTCCGGGCCGGCCCGGGTCCTCGACGTGGGGACCGGCGCCGCCGACCTGGCCGCCGCCATCGCCCGCTGGGCACGGCGCCGGGGCCGGCCGGCCCACGTGACCGGCCTCGACGTCCATGCCCGGACCCTCGCCGCTGCCCGCGAACGGGAGCCCCGTATCGGGCTGGTCCGCGGCGATGGGCTCCGCCTCCCCTTCCGGGACGGCGCCTTCGACCTGGTCCACCTCGGGATGACGCTCCACCACATGGACGGGCCCGACCTCACCACCCTCCTGCGCGAGGCGGCCCGGGTCGCCCGGGGCGGGCGGATCCTGGTGGGGGAGCTGGAGCGTGCGCTGCCGAACTACCTCGGCGCCCGACTCCTGGCCGCCACGGTCTGGCGCGGCAACCTCGTGACGCGGCACGATGGACCCCTCTCGGTGCGCCGGTCGTTCACCCCCACGGAGCTCCTCGAGCTCGCCCACACGGCCGAGCTCCGGGCCACCGTCCACCGCCACCCCTTCTACCGGCTCGTGCTCCGGGCGGAGGCCTGACATGCGCCCCACGGCCGATGTCATCGTGGTCGGCGCCGGGCCGGGCGGCGCCATCACCGGGCTCCTCCTGGCCCGGCAGGGCCTCGACGTGCTCCTTCTCGACCGCGCCCGGTTCCCCCGGCCGAAGCCGTGCGGTGACTGCATGAGCGCCGCCGCCACGCTCCTCCTGGAACGGATCGGGCTCCTCGCGCGCGTCCGGGAACCCGCCACTCCCATCGAGCGGTGGCAGATCGTGGCGCCCGATGGCGGCGTCGCCACGGGCCGGCTCGACCGTACCGCGCTGGCCCTCGAGCGACGGATCCTCGACGCCATCCTGGTCGACGCGGCCGTCGAGGCGGGGTGCCGCCTGCGGCAGGCCCACGTCACCGGCCTGGCCCGTGAGAAAGACGGCGCCGATCCGTCGGGTCCGGCCCCGGGCCGGGTGCGTGGCGTGGTCACCCGCGAAGGGGAGCGCCTCACGGCCCGCCTGGTAGTGGGCGCCGACGGGCTCCGGTCCGTGGTGGCACGACAGCTCGGCGTGATCCGCCGCCCGCCCCGGCTCCGCAAGGTCTCCCTCACCGCCCACATGACCCAACCCGGCGGCCAGGCCGGAGCGACTCTCATGCGGCACGGCGAGATGCACGTCCTGCGCGGCGGCGTGCTCGGCGTGGCACCGGCCGGGCCCCGGTACAACCTCACGCTGGTGGTCGACGACGACCACAGCGAAGGTCTCCGCGCTGGCGCCGAGCCCTTCTTCCGCGGCTGGCTCGAGCGCGTGCCGTCGGTGCGACAACGGTTCGGCGACCTGCCCATCGACGGCCTTCTGGCTTCCGGCCCCTTCGACTGGCCGACCCGATCGCCCGTGGCCCACGGCGCGGCCCTCGTAGGCGATGCCGCCGGCTACTACGACCCGTTCACCGGCCAGGGGATCTACCACGCCATGGCGGCCGCCGAGCGGTTGGCGAGCTTCGTCGGCCCGGTGCTGGCCGGGACCCCCCGGGCCGCCGACCGTGTGGAGGCCGAACACCGGGCCCTCGATACGGCCCTCCGGCGCTACGCCACCGCCAGGCGCTCCCTGACCCGCCCGGTCCGGCGGGTCCAGCGACTGGTCGAGGCCGTGGTCTCCCGACCGTGGCTCGCCAATCCGGTAATCGGCCGCCTGGCCGACGCACGGCCCGCCATGGATCGGCTCATCGATGTCACCGGCGACCTGCGCCCACCCCGGTCCTTGCTTTCGACCGCCGTGGTATCGAGCTTCCTCTTTCCCCCCGACCCGGAGCGTCCATGATCCGCATCGACCAGCAGGTGACCGTCGCGCCCGCCGACATCGTCTTCCGCGTGGCCGCCGACGTCGAGCGGTGGCCCGAGATCCTCCCCCACTACCGATGGGTCCGTTTCAGCGAAAAGCGCGGCTTCGGCCGCGGCGTGGTGGAGATGGCCGCCTGGCGCGACTTCCCGGGGCCGTTCCGGTGGCCGACCTGGTGGAAGTCTCACATGGAGGCCGACCCGGACGAGCCCATCGTCCGCTACAACCACATCGATGGGATCACCACCGGGATGAAGGTCGCCTGGATCTTCCTCCCCGCCACCGAGGGCACCGTGGTCCGGATCACCCACGAATGGGACGGTCCGGACTGGCCGCTCATCAGCCGCTTCGCCGCGAACCGCGTCATCGGACCGCACTTCGTCAGCTTCATCGCGCAGCGTACGCTCGACGGCATCTGCGCCGAGGCCCAGCGCCAGGCGGCCCTGGAGCCGGACGGCACTGGTGATACGCTCCACTCCGGTACCGGCCAGGCGCAGGCGGAGCCCGGCGACGGCCAGACGGAGCCGAGGGCGGAGGGCCCGGATGCGTGACGATGTGGACCCCAATGGCGCGCCGCACCGGGTGGCGATCACCGGCATCGGACCCATCACCGCCGTGGGCTCCGGCCCCGACGGGCTGCTGGCCGGCCTGCGCGCGGCCCGGTCCCCGATCCGGCGAGCCACCCGCTTCGACCCGAGCCAGTGGCGCTCCCACCTCGTGGCCGAGGTCGACGACTTCGACCCCGCCGACTTCATGGACGCGCAGAAGGTCCGGCGCCTCGATCGGTTCATGCACTTCGCCGTGGCCACCACCCGCATGGCCCTCGCCGACGCCGCCCTCGAGCCCGACCACATCGATCCGGATGCGGTGGCGGTGCAGTTCGGCTCCGCCCTCGGCGGCGTGGCGTACGCCGAGGAGCAGGTGGTCAACCTGGTCAGGGGCGGGAAGCGGGCCGTGGACCCCCGGGTCGCCCTCACTACCTTCGGAGGCGCCGCCTCCTGTGGCGTGGCCATCGAGTTCGGCTTCACCGGCCCCAACGCCACCAACGCCATGTCGTGCGCCTCCGGCACCATCGCCATCGGTGAGGCGTTCCGCCTGATCCGCGACGGCACCAGTGAGGTGGCCGTGGCCGGCGGTGTGGAAGCGCCGCTGGCGCCCCTCTCCTTCGGTGCCTTCTCCCTGATCCGCGCCATGAGCACCCGGAACAACGAGCCCGAAGCCGCGTGCCGCCCGTTCGACAAGGACCGCGACGGGTTTGTCATGGGCGAGGGCGGGTGCACCGTGGTCCTCGAGCGCTGGGACCGGGCCGTGGAGCGAGGCGCCCGGATCTACGGCGAGCTCGCCGGCTACGGCACCACCAACGACGCCCATCACATGACCGCGCCCCGCCCCGATGGGAGCCAGGCCGCACGGGCCATGCGCCTGGCGCTCCGCTCCGCCGGCCTGACCCCCGAAACGGTCGACTACGTGAATCCCCACGGCTCGTCCACGCCCCTCAACGACAGTACCGAGACCGACGCCATCAAGCAGGTCCTCGGGGACCACGCCTACCACGTGCCGGTGAGCGGCACCAAGGCCTACCACGGCCACGCCCTCGGCGCCTCCGGCGCCATGGAGGTGGCCATCGCCTGCCTGGCCATGGAACACGACTGGGTCCCGCCCACCGTCAACTTTCACGACGGGGGCGCCGAGTGCGACCTCGACTACGTCACCGGCTCCGGCCGCGACCACCACTCCCGGGTCTGTCTCTCCAACTCCTTCGGGTTCGGCGGAATCAACGCGTCGCTGGTGATCCGGAGGGCCCCATGACCCTCGTGATGGCCGGCCAGCTCGTCGGCATGGCCGTCGCCTGCGGCCTCAACCTCTACCTCACCGTGGCCGCCCTCGGCATCCTCTCCCGCTTCGACCTCCTGCCCGCCCTCCCCACCGGCCTCCAGGGCCTCGAAGGGTGGATCGTCATCGCCAGCGCCGTGGCCCTCTACATGGTCGAGGCCGTCATCGACAAGATCCGCCACGCCGACTCCCTCTGGGATACCGTCCACACCTTCATCCGGGCCCCCGGCGCCGCGCTCCTGGCCGTGGCCGCGCTGTGGGGACAGCCCGCCGCCATCATGGCCGGCGGCGCCGCCCTCGCCCTCGTCGTGGCCCTCGCCGCCCACGGCACCAAGGCCGGAAGCCGCATGGCCCTCAACGCCACCCTCCGCACTCGCTGGCACCCCTGGATCAGCGTGGGCGAGGACATCCTCGCCGCCGCCTTCGCCGTCCTCGCGTTCCGCTTCCCCACCTACACCCTCATCGCCGCCGGCGTGCTCCTCTTCATCGCCACCCTCTTCGGGCCCCGGATCTGGAGAGCGTTCCGCCTCGGGTCCCGCGCCACCGCCGCCTGGCTCCGCTCCATCTTCCGTCCCGCCCGATGGCGCGAGCTCGAAGACATGCCGCGCTATGCCCGCCACCTCCTCGATGATACACCCCTCGGCGCCGCGCCACCCCACGGGACCCGCGCCGCACTCCACGGCCGGAAAGGCTCCGGGGCCTTCCGCAACGGCTGGCTCGTCCTCACCGTCCACGGGCTCGTATTCGTCTACCGAACCCTGTTCGGGGCACGACGCATCGCCCTCCCCGCTCCCCGACGGATCCAACACCGGCCCGGCGTCTGGGCCGAGATCCTGCACGTCGAAGGCGACGACGACTCGACCTACACCCTCTTCCTCCTGAAAGACGGACCCGAGATCGAGCTGGCCATCCAACACCTGATCCCCGCAACCGCTTGAGCGTCAACGAATTCTGTGAGTTCCGCGAGCGCATGAACGACCGCATCCTCGAGGCCGGCAACCTCGAGATCAAACGCTTCTTCGCCCTCGACGAGCTGCGGGGCTCGCAGCCATCATAGGCCGCATCCAGAGCCGGGCACCGCGCGCGCCGCCCGCCGCGCGAAAGCGCGCGCAAAAACATCTGTTTTCACGGGCGCGATCTGGCACCCTGCCCCGCACTGGCCCGGGGGGAGGAGCCGGCGCGGGCCCGGGAGGGTTTACACGTTTTTCAGTTTCGTATATATTGGCGTGTTCTTCAGGCCGATTACCCACAACGGCTTCCGGGTGCGGATGCTCTGTCTGCGGTCCAAACATTCGGATTCCAACCCAAGAGGCAGCGAGCATCCATCGCCCAGCGTGCTCGCTGCTTTTTCGTTCTCCCGAGAGAGGTAACGCTTTATGTTCGTGAACTCGCGCGCGACGGATTCTTTCGATCAGTACCTGTTCGATGTGGAGAAGTACCCGCTCATCGAAGACCCGATGGAGGAGCGCGAGCTGGCCGCCCGGGCCCGTGAGGGAGACAAGGAGGCGGCGGAGCGTCTGGTGACGGCGAACCTACGGTTCGTAATTTCGTACGTGAAGAAGTACCAGGGCCGGGGCCTGGGCCTGGCGGAGCTGGTGTGCATCGGGAACGAGGGCCTGCTGAAGGCGGTGAAGAAGTTCGATCCCGACAAGGGCGTGAAGTTCATCTCCTACGCCGTCTGGTGGATCCGTCAGACGGTGCTTCAGGCGCTGGCCGAGCAGACTCGCTCGGTGCGGATCCCGCTGAACCAGAACTCGAATCTGGTGAAGCTGAGCCGCACGGAGACGGCGCTGACGCAGCTGCTGGGCCGCTCGCCCACGGACCAGGAGATCGCGGAGCACATGGAGGAGCCCATCGAGACGGTGCGGGCGCTCCGACGCGTGGCGGCCTCCGAGCTTTCGCTGGACGCCCCCATCGACCGGGGTGACCGGGACAGCGCCTCGTTCGGGGAGCGCTTCGCCGGTGCCGAGAGCGACGATATCGAGGAGAGCGTCGAGAGCCAGGCGCGGCGGGAGTTCCTGGACCGGATGTTCGAGAAGTACCTGACCGAGCGGGAGCGAAAGATCCTCTACCTGTACTACGGACTGGATGACGGCGAGGAGCGGACGCTGGAAGAGATCGGTTCACTGCTCGGCGTAACCCGCGAGCGGATCCGCCAGATCCGGAACCGTGCATTCGAGAAGCTGCGGGAGAGCGCGGACGGCGAGGCGCTGAGCACCTTCTGGGCGGCCGAGTAGGGGAACGGAACAGCTCATAGAGGGCACGGAGGCACGGAGTTGGGGGTGAGCCCGCTCCGTGCCTCCGTGTTTCCTGCCGAAGCCCCTAGGCCTCGACCAGCTCCTCTTCCTCCGCCCCCGCTTCGGCCTCCACGTCGGCTCCGCTCACGTTGCGCCCGGACGCGGAGCCGAGCATGACCAGCTCGCGAACGTTGATCTCGGCGGTGGGGATGGTGACGCCGTCGCGCTCGTAGGAGTCGTACTGCATCCGCCCCTCCACGTACAGGCGGTCGCCCTTGCGGACGTACTCCTCGGTGATCTCGGCGAGCCGATCCCAGACGGTGAGCCGGTGCCACTCGGTCCGCTCATCGAACCCGTTCTCCTTGGGGAACCGGCGGCTGGTGGCCAGCGAGAAGTGGGCCACCTTGTGGCCGTTGGACGTGGCCTGGACCTCGGGATCGCGGCCCACGTTGCCGACCAGGATGATCTTGTTGACGGATCGTGCCATGCGTACCTCCTCTGGTTGGGGCCCCGCCTGTCGGGGCCGGTCACCTACAGGGATAACGCACGGGATGGGGCACTCCGATAGCGGAATCGGACGAAATTCTACGTCCGACCGAGGAAGTGCGCGCTACCGTCCCGGGTCGATGGTTCCGGCGGACCGGATCCGCAGGCGTTCGACCCACGTCGGGCGGTCCCGGAGCAGGAGTGGCCCGGCATCCTGACCGGTACGGGTGGGCGGCCAGGCGCTCGCGGTCTTGCCCTGGCCGTCGTCGCCATCGGTGAGGAGGCTCGCGGTGGCGGTGGCCAGGGTGAGCTGGTAGCCGCCGATGCTGTGGGCCGCCCACGACGTAGCCCAGAGGGTGTAGGCGCCGGGCTCCAGTTCGAGGGTGATGGAGGCGTCGGTGCCATCGCCGCTGTCATCATCGCGGCCCACGGCGTGGCCCGCCGAGTCCACCACGATCAGGAAGGCATCGAACTTGGCGCTTTCCAGCTCGATGGTGACGTGAGTGGTGGTGTCGACCTGGAGTGTCCACCCGTCAGTGTAGCGTCCGTCGATGAGAGCGCAGTCGGTGGTGGAGAGGGCGCCCTCGAAGGTGCTGTCGATGACCGCCACGTCCCCCGGCTCGCACGCACCCATCTCCCCGGCCTCCACCACGCTCAGCTGGTAGTCGCCGGGCTCGAGGTCGGCCGACTGGATCCAGACGCGGTAGCTGCCCGGCACCAGCGTGGTGTCGTGACGGGCGTACCGGGCGATGTTCTGGAACCCGATCCCCACGAGCTCGCCCACCGAGTCCCCGACCAGGAGGGCCGGATAGATAGGATCGGGGGTGTTGACGGCCATGGTCAGCTCGGTCGTGTCCGTCACCTCGAGCGTCCACCCGTCGGAGGGCGCGAACCAGACATAGCAGTCCTCGTTTGTGAGGGCGCCCGTACCCGTCCCGTTGATCGCCACGGTGCCCGTGGTCGGGCAGTTCAGGGCGGCGGGTCCCTGCTTGACCTGGAGGGTGTAGCTTCCGGCCACGCCCTGCTCCCGTGCGCCGGCCCAGATGTCGTACGCGCCGGGTGGGATCGTGCGCTCGACCCAGCTCCCTTCGGACGGGCCCGGTGAGCCGCCGAAGAGGTAGCGGCCGATGGTGTCGGTGACGGCAAGGTACATGCCGAAGTCGTCGCCCACCAGCTGGAACGTCACGTCGGTGCTGTCGGCGAGCTCGAGCCGCCAAACGTCGATCAGGAAGCCTTCGTAGCTGCAGGCCCCGGTAGCGGTCGTGCCGCTGACGGTGTCGGGGAACGAGACCGTGGCCGAGGGTGGGCAGGGGCTCGGGTGCGCGCCCCTGATGACGCTCAGCTGGTAGGGACCGCCCACGCCCATCGCATACGGTCCGATCAGCGCGTAGTACGTGCCCGGAAACAGGTCCACCATGAGTCGGGCGTTGAACGCCACGCCACTGTCGTTGTCCGCGCCCACCGCCTGGCCCTGGTCATCCAGCAGCATGAGGAACGCATTGAACGCGGAGCTGGTGAGGTCGAGGGTGATCAGGCCGCTCTCCTCCACCTCGATCTGCCAGACCTCCGTATAGCGCGCCTCGGGGCCGCACTCCCCCGGCACGAGCTCGTCGGCCACCGTGTCCGGCACGGCCAGCGTGCCCGTCGGGAGGCACGGGATCGGGCTGTCCACGGTGAACCGCACGGAGTCCCGCACCCCACCGGCCCGGCCGGTGATCCACACCTCGCCGTTGGCTCGACCGGTCACGGTCCCCGTCTCACCGACGGTCGCGACGATGGAATCGCCACTCGTCCAGGTCACGGTGGGGCTGCCGATGACGTCGCCGTCCTCGTTGCGCACCTCGGCCTCCACCTGCGCCGTCTCGCCCACCCATTCGAGGGAGCTCCGGTCGGCCCGGACACGGATACTGGCCGGGTCATCGGGCGGACCCAGGATGGCGTCACAACCGGCGAAGGCGACGAGCAGGAAGGGGACGAGTGTACGGGCTGCTGACATGATGGCGAGGATCAGAGGGACCGGAGCCCGGATCCACACGGGGGCAGAGGCTCCCACCGGGTCGGGCACCCGGTGCGACTGCTGACAATATAACGACTATCGGGGTCGGAGCGTGACTCGCCGCCGAATCCTCGTCCCGTCACTCGCCCCGCCGGCCTCCACCTACTTGCACTCGTACCAGCTCTCGCCGGCCCCCACCTCCACCCGCAGCGGCACATCGAGCTCGAAGGCGGCTTCCATCCGTTCGGTGATGAGCGACGTGATCTCGTCCACGGCGTCGGACGGGGCCTCGAAGAGGAGCTCGTCGTGGACCTGGAGGAGCATCCGGGTGCCGTCGTCGCCCTCGGCCAGCTCCCGGTGGATGTCGATCATGGCGATCTTGATGATGTCGGCCGCACTCCCCTGTACGGGCGCGTTGGTGGCGGCCCGCTCCCCGAACTGGCGCACGTTGTAGTTGTTGCTCTTCACCTCGGGGATGTAGCGACGCCGGCCGGTGAGCGTCTCGACGTAGCCCTCCTCGTACGCCCGCTCGATCTGGCGATCCAGGTACTCCCGGACCTGGGGCAGCCGCTCGAAGTAGCCCTCGATGAAGTCCTTGGCCTCCTGCACGCTGGTTCCCAGCTGCTTCGAGAGGGCGTACGGCCCGATGCCGTAGATGGTGGCGAAGTTGATGGTCTTGGCCGCTGCCCGCATCTCGGCTGTGACGTCTTCGACCTCCACCTCGAAGACCAGGGCAGCCGTCTCGCGGTGGATGTCCGCGTCGGACCGGAACGCCCGGGTGAAGGTCTCGTCGCCGGAGAGGTGGGCCAGAACGCGGAGCTCGATCTGGGAGTAGTCGGCGGACACGAACCGCATCCCCTCGGCGGGGACGAACCCTTTCCGGAGCGCCGCGCCCACCTCCGTACGGATCGGGATGTTCTGCAGGTTCGGATCACTTGAGCTGAGCCGACCGGTGGCCGCCACGGCCTGGTTGAAGCTGGTGTGGATCCGGCCCGTGTCCGGGTTCACGAGCGCCGGCAGCGCGTCGACGTAGGTGCTCTTGAGCTTGTCGAGCTGTCGGTACTCGAGGATCAGTGTGGGGATCCGATGTTCCTGCAGCGCCAGCTCCTCGAGGACCGACGCGTCGGTGGACGGTCCCGTCTTGGTCTTCTTGATGACCGGCAGCTCCAGCTTCTCGAACAGGATCTCCCGCAGCTGCGGCGTGGAGTTGATGTTGAACTCCTCACCCGCCTCCTTGTAGATGTCCTCCTCGATGAGATCCAGCTCCCGCTCCAGCTTCTCCGAGACCTCCCCGAAAAACCCGACATCGATCCCGATCCCCGCCGTCTCCATGTCGGCCAGCACCGGGATCAACGGTCGCTCGATCTCGCCGTACAGCTCTCCGAGGTGATACTCGTCGAGCCGCGGCTCCAGCGTTTCCCGCAGCCGTGTCACCAGATCGGCCTTCTCGCACGCGTAGTTCCGTACGCGGCCCAGCTCCACCTCGGCCACCGGGGTGGCGCTTCGGCCCTTCCCGCACAGGTCTTCCCGGGTCGTGGCGCTGTGCCCCAGGTGCTGGAGCGCCAGCGAGTCGAGCTCGTGTTCGCGCCGGCCCGGTTCCAGCAGGTACGACGCGATCATGACGTCGAAATCCAGCCCGCGCAGCTCCACACCGGCCCGCCGGAGCACCAGCATCGCGTACTTCAGGTCGTGCCCCGTCTTCCGGACCACATCGTCCTCCAGGACGTCGGCCAAGGGACGCATGGCCTCCTCGGAGAGCGACGGGAGGTTCATCCCCTGGTGCCCGCCCAGGTCAAGCTCGCCGGCCGGGCGGTGCGCCAGCGGCAGGTACCACCCCTGCCCCCGCTCCAACCCGATGGCCAGTCCCACCGCACCGGCCTGGAGCGGTGAGGCGGCCGTGCCGAGGACGTGGACCGAGGCCGAGCCCCGCTCGGCGATCTTCCCGGCCAGCTCGGCCACGCCGTCCGCCGACGCCACCAGCCGATAGTCGGCCTCGAGCCGCTCGGTCTCGGGCTCGGGCGCCGCGATCTCCCGGACCAGCCCGTGGAACTCGAGGGTGGCGAAGAGCTCCTTGAGCCGCTCCCGGTCCGGACCGGTCACCTCCAGCGCCTCGAGGTCCAGCTCCACCGGCAGCTCCTCCATGATCGTGACCAGCTTCTTCGACAGCAGGATCTCGTCGCGGTACTCCTGGAGCGCCTCCCGAGCTCGCTTTCCGCTCACCTCATCGGCGTGGGCCAGGATCTCGTCGATGCCGCCATACTGGTCGATGAGCTTGACCGCCGTCTTCGGCCCGATCCCCTTAGCGCCGGGGATGTTGTCTGAGCTGTCACCGATCAGCGCCAGGTAGTCACGCACGTGCTCCGGCGGGACGCCGAGCCGCTCCGATGCGTTCTCCGGCCCCACCCACTCCTCGTCCACGTTCGACTGCCCGCCCCGGCCCGGGTTCAGCAGCTTCACGTGGTCGCTGATCAGCTGGTAGAAGTCCTTGTCGCCACTGACGATGACGGTCTCCACCCCCTCCTCCGCCGCTAGCCGGGCCATGGTCCCGATCACATCGTCCGCCTCGTAGTCCTCCAGCTCCAGGATCGGGATCCGGAACGCCTCCACCAGCTCCCGGATCCGCGGCAGGCTGGCCCGCAGCTCATCGGGCATCTTCTCCCGCGTGGCCTTGTACTCGGGGTAGATCTCCGTCCGCTCGCTGTCTCCCGAGTCCATGACCACGCCCAGATAATCGGGCTGATACTCGTCCAGCAGCTTCAGCAGGAACCGGGTGAGGCCGAACGCCGCCGACGTGTTCTCCCCCTTCGACGTCATCAGCGGCCGGCTGATCATGGCGAAGAACGCCCGGTAGATCAGGGCGTAGCCATCGATGAGGTACAGGCGAGGTCGGGTCTTCTCGGGCAGCTCTACCATTCAACCGTTCGGAGCGGGGGTCGTGGGTGGGGATTGTACCGCGCACCCGGCGTGCCATGCAACGGAAAGCGCCCCGCCACGACGGGTCGTGGCGGGGCGCTGTGTTCGGGGGTCCGGCTCGTCAGGCCTCCGCTGCGCCCCCTCGCTGAACGTTCATGGCCTGAAGTCCCTTGTCCGTCTCCTTCAGCTCGAAATCCACCTCTTCGCCCTCGGCGAGCGTCTTGAACCCTTCCATCGTGATCGCCGAGAAATGCACGAAGACGTCCTCACCGTCCGGCTGCTCAATGAACCCATAGCCCTTCGAGTCATTGAACCACTTCACCTTACCTCTGGCCATGAACCTGTCCTCCTAGATACTGGGGGGGTCTACGGAACTGCGACTACGCCAGCGCCTGTCAAGGTAAAAAGCGGGATTCGGCACCGTCAAGACAAGTCTCACACGGCGGTCAGCCAGCTCACCGCGGAAATGGCGGCCGCGCCGAGCACGGGGAGGTAGACATTGTCGTCGAGGCGGAGGGAGAACGCCTCCACCACCGTGACCAGCAGCCCGGCGATCACGGTCACCCGGGGCGGGAGCCCCAGCGCCAGCCCCACGGCCAGCGCCACCAGCAGGAACGTCCCACTCCCGGCCACGCTCTTCCCGCCCGGGTAGCGGATCCGCCCCCAGCGGCGGCCGGCCACCGCGGCGGCGGGATCGCCCAGCCCGGCAAAGAGGATGCCCGCCAGCGCCGGGGTGCCGGGGAAGAGCACCGCCGCGACGGTGAATCCCATGGAGAGGGTGGTGGCGCCGGTGAGCCCCCCGGCTTCGTCTTCCTTGAGCATCGGGGCCAGCCGGCGGAACGCCCCGGCGACGGAGCGGCTCAGCCGGCGTCCGAGCTCCACCATCAGCGCCACGGAGGTGGCCGCGGCGAGGACTACCGCGGCGGCCGTCGGCGCGAGCCACGCGGCCACGCCGGCCGCCCCCAGCGACAGGGCCGCGTGCAGCGCTTTGCGGCCCTTCTCGGCCCGGGTCACGGCAGCACCGCCGGGTAGAGTGCCCGGTAGATGGCCTGGTGGGCGAGCACGTTGCGGATGTAGTCGCGGGTCTCGCGGTACGGCACCCGCTCCATGAAGAGCTCCGGGTGGTCGATCTCCGGCAGTTCCCGCCACTGGTTGGCCCGGGTGGGCCCGGCGTTGTAGGCGGCGAGGACCACCGGAAGCGACTCGTCGTACCGGCCCAGGAGCCGGGCGAGGAACCGGGTACCCAGGTGGATATTGACTTCCGGCCGGTACAGGAGCTCGCTGTCGAAGCGCAGCCCCGCCGCCCGGGCCAGCTGCCGGCCGGTCTCCGGAACGATCTGCATGAGCCCGATGGCGCCGGCCCCACTCACCACCACGGGGTTGAACGCCGACTCCCGCCGGATGAGGGCGGCCACGAGGTAGGGGTCGACCCCCCGGTCCACGGCCTCCGGGACCACCAGGGTGCGGAACGGGAACGGATAGACCAGCCGCAGGAGCCGCGGGTTCCACGCGTCCGCCTCCTCCCACAGCGTCCACCCCATCCCGATCCCGGTAAGGGTGTAGCCCCGCTCGTTCAGCGCCTCCGCCAGGGCGTACTCCATGGCCTGTCCACCTCCGCCCTCCCCCTGAGCCGCTCGCCGGAGGCGCTCGACCTCTTCCACCAGCGCGTCGCGCCGGTCCAGCTCGGCCAGCAGGTCCACCCGGCGCAGCCCCGGCTCGATGCGGGCCTCAGCCGCCGGATCCCGGGCGGGGGAATCCGCCATGGGGAGGTCCAGGATCGACTGGCCGAGCCCCTCGGCGGCCCGCATCCCGTAGAAGGAGAGCGGGTCCGCGCGGCGGACCTGCCGCAGCCGGGCCTCCGCCAGCGAGTCCCGGCCGAGCCGCTGGTACGACCGTGCGGCCCAGTAGGTGGCCTGGGCGATGCGCCGGCCCTCCGG
Organism: uncultured Gemmatimonadaceae bacterium; assembly: GCA_964605205.1. Classification (GTDB taxonomy): domain Bacteria; phylum Gemmatimonadota; class Gemmatimonadetes; order Longimicrobiales; family RSA9; genus JAWVYT01. Next base: position 37,207 of record CAZSBL010000001.1, on the reverse strand, counting down.
GTGCAGCGTCCGGTACTCCTCCCAGACCGCCGCGGCGTCCGCGTAGTCGCCCTCCAGGTACGCGAGCCCCGCCAGTCGCATCAGCGCGAGCCCCGCCTCGTACAGGTCCGGTGAAGCGTCGGCCGCCCGGCGGTAGAAGACCCGGGCGCCGTCGGGACCATCGAGCTCCAGGTCATCGTGCTTCAGGTCGGCGGCCAGGTACAGCCCCCGGGTCACCGCCTCCTGACCCGGGTACCGCTCGGCCAACCGCAGGAACGTGGCCCGCCCATCGGCGCTCCGCCCCTGCCGGTACTGGGCCCGGGCCGCCGTATACAGCGCCTCCGCCGCGATCCTGTCGGGCACCGGGTCGGCCGCCAGCTCCAGGAGCGTCCGCTCCGCCTGGCGGAACCGACCGGCATCGAACCGCGCCCGGCCCAGCTCCAGCCGGATCCGGGCCCGCTCGGCCGCCGTCCCGATCCCGGCGTCGAGGTACGTCTCGTACCCCTCCACCGCCCGGGCCGCGTTCCCGTGCCACCGATACACCTCGGCCACCGCGCGCCACTCCTCGGGCCCGAGCTCCAGCGCCGAGAGATGACGGGCGGCGTCCACCGCGCCCAGCGAGCCCCGGCTCTCCATGGCCCGCAGCAGCGCATCCCGCCCCCGGGCCGAGTCGCCGGCGGCAACCCGGAGGCGGCCGAGCTCCGCCCACGCCTCCGCTCGGTCGGTCCGCGAGCCCTGCCGGGTCGCGGCCAGCGCCGCTTCCCGGGCCGCCATGGTGTCTGCCGCCGTCAGCGCCGCACCCACCCGGAGCCGCCAGTGGCGACCCGTGGAGACCGCCCGCGTCAGTCGGCGGTTCACCTCCGCCGCGTCGCCGGCCCGGGCCACGGCTTCGGCGGCGAAGTAGTGGGCCCAGTCGGCGAACCAGGGCAGGAGCGCGGCGGCCTCGTCGAGGGCATCCAGCGCCGCAGCCGTCTCCTCCGCGCTGGACAGGGCGAGTCCCCGCCGCAGCTGGACGCGCCCCCGCGCCTCACCGATGGGGGCCGCGCTCTCGAGATAGCGGTCCAGCGCCTCGGCGCCCGCCGCCGGCTCGCCGAGGGCGATCCGGGCCCGGCCCAGCAGCGCCCACCCCTCACCTTCTTCCACCGTGTCCAGCCATGGACGACCCTCCAGGAGCGACCGCACGGTCTCCCAGGCGCTCCAGCCGGCGTTCAGCCGGGCGGCCAGGACCACCATGGCCGGGGTCGTGTCCCCGGCCTCCGCCAGGTGGTCATCGAGGAGCCGGGCCGCGCGCCAGTAGCGGCCCTGGTCCGCGGCGAGGCGGACGGCCTCGGGCACCGATTCGGCGGGACCGTCATCGCCCGCGGCCCGTTCGACTCCCCGGGCCTGGAGCCCGACGGCAGCGACCAGCAGCGTAAGGACGATCACGACGCGTTTCATCGACGATCCCTGTTCTTGATGCGACGGGCCACGGCCCGGAACTCCAGCTCCGACGCCTGCGTGAGCCGGAAGGTGCCGAAGCCGTTCCGATCCACGAACACCACCCCCAGCCGGCCGCCGCCCGGCACTCTCTGGTACACCCAGCGGACGGCCTGCGGCTCCGGGGTCAGCGCACTCTCGTAGCGCAGCTCCATGGCCCGCGATGGCGGCCCCAATACGATGTACACCTCTCCGCGGTCGGTGCGCCACCCCGCCCTCCCGGGCTCCCCGAACTGGAGGGTGGCCGCCCGGACCCGGTCGAAGAACTCGTCGCGGTACTCGTTCCCCGGCGTAGCGGGCACCGGGTCGCGGGCCTCCCAGAAGTGGTCCCAGAGGTGGCGACGCTCCTCCGGCGAGGCCTCCCGCAGCGCCGCCAGCTCCTTCGTGGAGGCGATGTAGCCGAGGATATCGGCCACCTCCTCGAAGTTCGAGACCACCCAGCGGTCCGTCAGCGTGACCACCAGGGGAACCTCGGCGCTGTCTCCGCCGGCCGCCGCTACCACCGTCAGCCGGCCCATGGGGAGCGAGTCGCCCGGCAGCGCCACCACCGCGGTCCCGGCCGTGTCCCGGCCCCACACCTCCACGCCGTCGGCCCGGAGCGAGACCCGGACCGGCACCGAGTCGTACGCCTCCACGTAGAGCAGCGGCGCCGCGTCTCCGTAGGCCACCGTGTGCCGCGGGTTCAACACCAGCGTCGGTTTCTCGCCCCGGTCGGTCCGGGCCGTGGCGGTGAAGACCGGCACGGGCGGGGCGAAGGCTCGGCCGCCAGCCCCGTACGCCGGGACCTCCACGGTATCGATCGCCTCGAAGCCCCGGGCGCTGAGCCCGTCCCGGACCCGCAGCGACAGCCGGTACTCCCCCGGCCCGAGGGTCAGCCCGGTCTGGAAGAGGACGCTCTCCTCGGTCCGGGCCGTCTCCGCGAAGCCGTGCACCCGGACCGTTTCGTGGCGGTCGACGGCGGCCACCCGCTGGCTGTCACGCACCGCCCGCAGCGTCACCACGTAGCGAGCCACGAAACCCGTCTCCTCCCGCTGGAACCGGAGGGCGCTGGTGGGCATGGAGAGCCCGAGCAGCAGGTAGGTGGAGTCGGCCGGTCCCGCCAGGGTGGTGATGGAGGCGACCGCCGCGAAATCGGCGGTCCCGGTGATCAGCCCCAGATCCCGGTAGAGCTCCAGGGGGCGAGTGAAACGCAGGGAGGGCCCCGGCCCGGCTTGCGGTCCCTCCGCGGGGACGCAGCCGAACGCCAGGGCCCCCAACAGGAAAAGGCCACCGATCCGGTGGCCTTTTCCAGCGCTGTCGGCGAACCGTCGGCTCACATCACGCCGCGGCGCCGGCGTCGATCTCCTGAAGCGTGTCGATCATCTTCTGCGCCGACTCCTCCATGTCGATGACCAGCCGGTCGACCTTGGTCACGAAGTAGTTGTGCATGATGTTCATCGGGATGGCGATGGCCAGCCCCGAGGCCGTGGTGATCAGCGCGACCTTGATCCCGCCGGCCACCAGCGTGGCCTCCACCTCACCGGCCGCCTCGATGTTCTGGAACGCCTGGATCATCCCGATCACCGTCCCGAGGAACCCGAGCAGCGGGGCCACGTTGGCGATGGTGGCGATCCAGACCAGGCCGTTCTCGAGCCCGGCCATCTGGATCAGGCCGACATTCTCGATGGCCTTCATCACCCGCTCACTGCCCTCGCCGTGCCGCTCCAGGCCAGCCAGGAGGATCGCGCCCGCGGGGCTGTCCGACTCCCTCGCCGCGTCCATGGCACCCTGGATATCACGCTCCGAGAGCCGCTCGTCCACCTGCCGCAGCACCTTCTTGGTGCGCGAGCCCGTGATCGAGAGATCGATGAGCTTCCAGATGATGACTCCGATCCCGATGGCCAGCGCGGCCCCGAGAGGCCACATCATGAAACCACCGTCTTCCCAAATCTGGACCGCCCACTCGGACAACGTGAGATCCGGCCCTTCCATGCCTGGAATCTGCAGCGCGAGATCCAGGAGCATTTCACCGCTCAAAGTTCGCCTCCATTCGTACCAGCCAGTGCCGTCCGAGCTGCGGACGACGAGCGCATTATGCTAAACCCTGTTACAGGATCGGGCAAGGTAGAGGCACCCCCGGGGGGTGTCAACCCTGATCCGGTCACGGGGTTTCATCGCATGGAAAACGCGTACCAGCGCAGGTTTCTGACAGCCGAAACGCCCGGCGCCATGGCCTGTTCCTCGCCCTCCGCCGGCTGGGTGCCCGTGGACCGATGTACACCTCAACGTCCGGACCGCGGCTCCTTGATGCACGCGGCCACGTGGTCGGGCGCTTTCGGCTCCAGCGCCGGGATCGCCCGCGTGCACGCCTCGTCCCTGGCGGGGTGCGGACACCGGGGGTGGAAGGGGCACCCCGGCGGCGGGTCTACCGGGCTCGGCACGTCACCGGTGAGCACGATCCGCTCCCGTCGCCGACCCGGCTCGGGGATCGGCACGGCGGAAAGGAGCGCCCGCGTGTACGGGTGCCGGGGCGAGCGGACCAGCGTGTCCGCGTCGGCCATCTCCACGATCCGGCCGAGGTACATGACGGCCACCCGGTCACTCACGTGCTCGACCACGCCGAGGTCGTGGGCGATGAAGAGGTAGGCGAGCCCGAGCTGGTCCTGGAGCGACTCGAGAAGGTTCAGCACCTGGGCCTGCACCGACACGTCCAGCGCGCTCACCGGCTCGTCGCACACGAGGAACTCGGGCTCCACCGCCAGCGCCCGGGCGATCCCCACCCGCTGCCGCTGCCCGCCGCTGAACTCGTGCGGATAGCGATCACCGTGCGCTGCCCGCAGCCCCACCCGCTCGAGGAGCTCGGCGACCCGACGGCCCTCCGAGCCTTGCGCCAGGTCGTGAACCCGGAGCACCTCGCGCAGCGCGGCGCCCACCGTAAGCCGCGGGTTCAGCGATCCGAACGGGTCCTGGAAGATGATCTGCGCGCTCCGCCGGAACGCGCGCAGCGCACCGGGATCCATGGCCCGGACGTCGGCGCCCCGGAACCGGATCTCGCCGGACGTCGGCTCGATCAGCCGGAGGATGGCCCGGCCCGTCGTCGTCTTCCCGGAGCCCGACTCGCCCACCAGCCCCAGCGTCTCACCCCGCCGGATCTCGAAGCTGACTCCGTCCACGGCCCGGAGCGGGGCCGACTCCCCGCCGAAGACGCGGCGGACGGGAAAGTGCTTCTTCAGCTCCCGGACCTCCAGCAGCGCGCTCACGGCGAAGCCTCCGGCGAGGAGCCATGGGTGTCGACCTCGGTCCGTCGCTCCGGCCGCTCCACGAGCCAGCATCGGGCGTACTGCAGGGCACCGGCCCGAAGCAGCGACGGGTCCCGCCGGCACGGCTCCCACGCGTACGGACAGCGCGGCCGGAACCGGCACCCCTCGGGCCACGCCGTGGGCGCGGGCACCACGCCGGGGATGGTCGTGAGCCTGCGGCCCCGGGCGTCGGGCCGTGGCACCGCGTCCAGGAGCCCCCGGGTGTAGGGGTGGGCCGGACGGTCGAATACCGTGTCCACGGGTCCTTCCTCGACCACCTGTCCGCCGTACATGACCACCACCCTGTCACACGTCTCCGCCACCACGCCCAGGTCGTGGGTGATGAGGAGGACCGCCATCCCCAGCTCGGCGCGAAGCTCGAGCAGCAGCTCCAGGATCTGGGCCTGGATCGTCACATCCAGCGCCGTGGTCGGCTCGTCCGCGATGAGCAGCGCTGGCTCGTTGGCCAGCGCCATGGCGATCATTACCCGCTGCCGCTGCCCGCCGCTCAGCTGGTGCGGGTACTCGTGGGCACGGGCCTCCGGGTCCGGGATCCCGACCCGGGCGAGGAGTGACACCGCGCGCTCTCGCGCGGCCGCTTTCTTCAGTCCGGCGTGCGTCCGCACCGCTTCCGCGATCTGATCGCCCACCGGGTAGATCGGGTTCAGCGACGTCATCGGCTCCTGGAAGATCATCGCCACTTCCGCGCCCCGGACCCGGCGCATGGCCTTCGGGGAAAGCGACGTAAGCTCCCGGCCATCCAGCACCACCCGACTCCCCGCCCGGATCTCCCCCGGCTCCGACACCAGCCCCATGATGGAGAGCGCCGTCACCGATTTGCCGGAGCCACTCTCTCCCACCACCCCCACCACCTGGCCGCGCTCCACATCGAAGGTGACCCCGTCCACCGCCCGGGCCACGCCCTCGTCGGTATGGAACCACGTGCGTAGATCCCGCACCTCCAGCAGCGCCATCAGCGGCCTCCCGCGTCCGGCGCACCCGAGCCGCCCGCGCTGGAGCCGCCCGAGCTGGAGCCGCCCGCGCTGGAGCCGCCCGCGCCTCCGGCCGCGGTCCCGGCGACGGCGGCGCTCGGGCCGCTGGAGCCGCGGAGCCGCGGGTCGAGCACGTCGCGGAGCCCGTCGCCCACCAGGTTGAACGCCAGCACGATGAGGACGATAGCCAGCCCCGGGAAGGTGGCCACCCACCAGGCGCCCAGGAGATTCTGGCGCCCGTCGGCCACGAGGGTGCCCCAGCTCGGCGTGGGCGGCTGGATCCCGAGCCCCAGGAAGCTGAGCCCGGCCTCGAGCACGATGGTGTTCCCGATCCCCAGCGTGGCGGCCACGATCACCGGCGCCATGACGTTGGGCAGGAGGTGCCGCCGGATGATGCGCCATCGGCCGAAGCCCAGCGCCCGGGCCGCCTCCACGTACTCCTGCTCGCGGAGGCTCAGCACCTCGCCGCGCACCAGCCGCGCCGTGCCCGGCCACTGGGTCAGCCCCAGCACCAGGATGATCAGTGTCAGCGATGGCTGGAAGAGGGCGATGATCATGATCAGGAGCACCAGCCGCGGGAACGCCATGACCATGTCGGTGAAGCGCATGATCACGGCGTCGATCCAGCCGCCGAGGTAGCCGGCCACCGCGCCGAGGAGCGAGCCCAGCACCACGGCGATGGCCACCGCCACGAACCCGATGGCCAGGCTGATCCGGGCGCCGTAGATGATCCGGCTCAGCAGGTCCCGGCCGAACTGGTCGGTGCCCAGCCAGTGCGCCGGCCCGGGCGGCAGGTACGCCTCGGTGGACAGGTCGCCCTGGGCCAGCGGGTCGTACGGCGCGAAGAGCGGGGCGAGGACCGCCACCACGGCGAGCCCGACCACCACCGCGAGGCCGAACATGGCCAGCGGGTCGCCCTTCAGCCGGTCCCACCAGGTGCGGCGACGTGCATCCCCGGTCCGGGGTCCGCCGCGGGCCCTCCGTGCGCTATTCATAGCGGATCCGGGGGTCGGCGGCCGCGTACAGGATGTCGGCGATGAGCGAGCCGAGGATCACCACCAGGGCGAAGATGAAGCTGGTGGCCATGACCAGCGGGTAGTCACGCTGGAAGATGGCGTCCACGATGACGCGGCCCATCCCCGGCCAGCTGAAGATCACCTCCACGAACACGCTCCCGCTGAACAGGAGCGGGAGATAGAGCCCCAGCAGCGTGATCACCGGCAGGAGCGAGTTCCGGAGCCCGTGCTTCAGGATGACCCGGGCCTCCGGCAGCCCCTTGGCCCGGGCCGTCCGGATGTAGTCCTGCCGGATCACCTCGAGCATCTGGCCCCGGGTAAACCGCGCGATCCCGGCGGCCATGACCAGGGTCAGGGTGAGGACCGGGAGGACCAGGTGCTCGAGCCGATCGCCCACCCGCCCCCAGAAGCCGAGGAACTCGTAGTCCACGCTGGTCATCCCCGTGGGTGGGAACGCGAAGGGGAGCCCCCACTCGTGGGCCTTGAGCGAGAGGAGCAGCATGAGCATGAGCCCGAGCCAGAAGCTGGGCATCGAGTAGAAGAAGAGCGAGATCACGCTCAGCACCCGGTCGCTCACCTTGTGCTGCCGCACCGCCTGGAAGACGCCGGTGGCTACGCCCAGGACGAAGATCAACACCAGCGTCGACCCCGCCAGCGCAAGCGTGGCCGGGAGCGTTTCCAGGATCACGGCGGCCACCGGGCGGCCGTGGGCGTGCGAGTACCCGAAGTCGCCCGTCAGGAACGCCGCCAGCCACTTCCAGTACCGGATGTGCAACGGCTGGTCGAGCCCGAAGTTGGTCCGGATCTGGTCCAGTACCTCCGGCGGCACGTTGCGGTTGAAGTAGAGTGCCGTGGGATCTCCGGGTGCCAGGCTCACCACGAAGAAGATGATAGTGGCGATCCCCAGCACCAGCGGGATCGCGCCCAGCAGCCGACGGCCGACGTAGCGGAGCATGGGCCGCTACCGCTCCGACCTTCGGGGCGCACCCACACTTCCATCAACGCGGAAACGCGGAATGCTCCCGCGGAAACGCAGAAGGCTCGCGGCGAAGGCCGACCTCTCCGGGGCACCCGATCTCACCAACAATGACTTCGGATTTCGGTCGGGGCGTCGAAGGCTGCGGGTTTCGCGAAGGAGAGCTCCGCGGATCCGCTCCTTCCGTGGTTCCGCGTTGCGCTCGCCGGCAACGCATCCCCACCCGGAAGCCGGCGCGCGTGCGAGGAGCCCGGCCCTCACCGTCGTCGCCACTGGGGGAGCGTGCGGAACTCGCCGCGCTGGTCCATGGCCACACCCTCCACGGCATCGTTGGACGCGGCCAGCTCATCGAGCCAGAACATGAACGTGAACGGCTGCTTCGCCTGGAGCGCCACGGTGAACTCGCGCCACACCTGCCGGGCGGCCGCCGCGTCGGTAGCGGCCGCGCCTGCCTCGATCAGCGAGTCGAGGTGCGGGCTCGCCACACCGCTGCGGTTGGCGCTGTTCTCGATGGCCGCCTGGCTCGAGTGGAAGAGCGCGTACGGCGCGGCGGCCATCTGGAAGTTGTCGAGGATCCAGTTGCTGAGAACGGCATCGAAGTCCCGGCCGCGGTGCAGGCTGAGCATGGTCTGGAACTCCAGCACCCGGATCTCCACGTCCGCGCCCACCGACGTCAGCCGGTTCTGGACAACCTCCACGATGGCCCGGTTCAGCGGCCGCTCGCTGGTCATGAGCTCGAACGCCAGCGGCGTGCCGGCCGCGTCCTCCCGCACGCCGTCGCCGTCGCGGTCCCGCCAGCCCGCCTGCCGGAGCAGCACCCGGGCCCGGTCGGGGTCGGGTGGCAGTGGCGCGATGTCGGGGTGGTAGGGGTGCCACGGCGGGATCGTGCTCGCGGCCGGGGTCCCGTACCCGGCCAGAAGCGCGTCGATGAGCTCCTGCCGATCGATGGCCACCGTCATGGCCCGCCGTACCGCCGGGTCGTCGAACGGAGCCCGCTGGTTGTTCCACCCCAGGTAGTAGAGCGTGGTCCCCGGGTACGAATGGAGTTCCAGCGACGCCGACGCCTCGATCTGCGGCGTCTGGTCCGGCTCCACGGCGTTGTCCACGTGCACGCCGCCCGTCAGCAGCTCCGTCAGCAGCGTGGCCGGCTCCGGGATCACCCGGAACACCACCCGCGACGCCGCCGGGCCGCCCAGCGCTTCGGGGAACGCCGTGTCGGGGACCAGCACCAGGCGGTCATTGGCGCGCCACTCGGCGAACCGGAACGGCCCGCTCCCCACCGGCGCGCGGTTGTACGACGCGTTGGCCAGCGCCGCCGGCTCGACCTCGTCCAGCAGGTGCTCGGGCACCGGCGCCCACCAGAAGTCCTCGAGCGCCTGGGCGTGGGGACGCGTGAAGTCGAACCGGATCGTATGGGCGTCCACCACCTCCGCCGACGCCACCCGGCCCAGGTAGACCGACCCCATGAGCGACCCCGTCTCCGGCGCCTTCGCCAGGTCGAAGGTAAACTTCACGTCGCCGGCCGTGACCGGCTCGCCATCGTGCCAGGACACGTCATCGCGGAGCGTGAACGTCACCGCCGTATCACCGTGCAGCTCCCACGACTCGGCCAGGTACGGCGCCGGTTGCAGGTCATGGTCGTAGCGGATCAGCGGCGTGAACAGCCCGTACTTGAGCACCTGGTCGGTGTCGATGCTGCTGTTCGTCACCGGGTTCAGCCCGCTGAAATCCGCACGCACCCCGACGACGACGGTGCCACCGGCCCCACCGGCGGCCCCATCTCCGCCGCACGCCGCCAGCGCCATGCCCAGCAGCGCCACCAGCCCGACCGCCGTCATCCACCGGACCCCGGTCCCCCCGGCCACCCGAGCCTCTCCGGGTCCTTCGCCCACGCCTCGCCTCCTCATCGACGCCACGTCCATTCGTCCGACGCGAACCGCGCCCGCTCCCGGGCCGCCGCCTCCCCCTCGTCCGGACTCAGCGACGACGGCTCCATCGTGGCACCCAGCACCTCCGCGAACCCCGCCCGGACGGCCTCCGCCAGCACGTCCATCCCCGGCCGCTCCCCGAGCTCCCCTTCCAGCGTAGTCCACCCCGCACCGGGGCCGCCGCCGGCGTACGCGGCGCGCCCGCTCTCGCTCCCTCTCGCAATCAGCAGCTCCTCCGCCGGCGCCTGGCTGCCGCCCACCAGGATCGAGCCGTGCTGGAGGATCGTGCGGCTCTCCATCCGCTGCGCGCTCCCAACCAGCTTCGCGCCCCCCACCACAACCTCGCCCCGCTCCGGCCAACGGAAGCACGCCGCGTCCCAATCGGGGCCGTCGGAGCCGGGGCCGTCCGGCACACCGGCACCCGCCGCGAGCTCGGGCCCCGCCATCTTCGCCTCCACACCGAGGCGCCGGAGCCCCACCACCAGCGCCTCGTTGATGGCCGCGTAGGCGGCCCGCGGCTTCCCGATCGCCGCCACCGGCGCGATGACCGCGTAGGTCAGCTCGTCGTCGTGGAGCACGGCCTGCCCGCCCGTCGGCCGCCGCACCAGGTCGATCCCCCGCTCCGCCGCGGCCGCGGCGTCGTAACGCCCGCGCGCGGGCTGGTTCCGGCCGAATGACAGGCACGCCGGAGACCACCGGTAGAGCCGCAGCACCGGCGCCCCGCCGGTCTTCACCGACTCCAGCAGCGCCACGTCGATGGCCATGTTGACGGCGCCGCCCAGCGGCGAGATGGCGGCCGACGAGTCGGGGCGGGTACCACCGTCGCCGATAACGAGCCGCCACGGCACGCGGCGCGACTGGGGGTCATCCGTCGCGGGGCTGGGATCCCGGCTCATGCCCTTCCTTTCCGGTGGAACCATGACTGGGAGACTGGGAGATCAAGGGCCGAAACGCCAGCTACACGAAGAGGGACGGCCGCGAAGCGCCCGGTCACCCCGAGCCCCCCGCGAGCCATCCCCCAGTCACGCGATCTGAACGCCCCGCGAACCCACCAGGACCCCGTCGCCGGCTTACGCCTCGACGGTCACGTACTTCTCGTACTCCTCCATGGGCGGGCAGGCGCAGACCAGGTTCCGGTCCCCGTAGGCCGACGCGATCCGGCCGACGAACGGCCAGAACTTGTTGTCCCGATTCGGCTCCGGGAAGGCGGCCAGCTCCCGGGAGTACGGCCGGTCCCACTCGCTGCTCACCACCATGTCCACGGTGTGGGGCGCGCCCTTGAGCGGGTTGTTCTCCGCGTCCCACTCGCCGGCCTCGATCTTCCGGATCTCGTCACGGATGGCGATCATGGCGTCGCAGAACTGGTCCAGCTCCTTCTTTGACTCGCTCTCCGTCGGCTCGATCATGAGCGTACCGGCCACCGGGAAGCTCACCGTGGGCGCGTGGAAGCCGTAGTCCATGAGCCGCTTCGAGATGTCGATGGCGTCCACGCCCGAAGTCTCCCTGAGCGGACGCGGATCGATGATGCACTCGTGGGCCACGGTCCCGTTCCGGCCGGTGTAGAGCACGTCGAAGTGCCCCTCGAGCCGCTTTGCCACGTAGTTCGCGTTCAGGATCGCCAGCCGTGTGGCCCGGGTCACGCCCTCGGCGCCCAGCATCCGGATGTACATCCAGCTGATGGGCAGGATGCTCGGGCTGCCGTACGGCGCCGCGCTGACCGCGCCGATGGCCTGCTCGCCGCCCGTCTCCACCACCGGGTGGCCCGGCAGGAACGGCGTCAGGTGCTCCGCCACGCCGATGGGGCCCATCCCGGGCCCGCCGCCGCCGTGGGGAATGGCGAACGTCTTGTGCAGGTTGAGGTGCGCCACGTCGCCGCCCCAGTCACCGGGCCGGCTCACGCCCACCATGGCGTTCATGTTCGCGCCATCGATGTAGACCTGGCCGCCGGCGTCGTGCACGATCTGACAGATGTCGCGGATCTCCGTCTCGAAGATCCCGTGCGTCGACGGGTAGGTGACCATGATGGCGGCCAGCCGGTCGCTGTACTCGTCCGCCCGGGCCCGCAGGTCTTCCACGTCGATGTTGCCGTCTTCATCCGTCTTGATGACCACCACCTCGTAGCCGGCCATCACGCTGCTGGCCGGGTTCGTCCCGTGGGCCGACTGCGGCACGAAACACACGTCCCGGTGCCCCTCGCCCCGGGCCTCGTGGTAGCCCCTGATCACCAGCAGCCCCGTCAGCTCGCCCTGGCTGCCGGCGTTCGGCATCATGCTGATGGCGTCGAAGCCGGTGATCTCCGCCAGCCAGCCGTTCAGCCCCTCGATCATCTCCCGATATCCCTCCGCCTGGTCAGCGGGGACGAACGGGTGCAGCCCGGCGAACTCCGGCCAGCTGATGGGATACATCTCCGCCGTGGCGTTCAGCTTCAGAGTACACGAACCCAGCGGGATCATGCTGCCGGTCAGGCTCAGGTCCCGGTTCTCCAGCCGCTTCAGGTACCGCAGCATCTCCGACTCGGAGTGGTAGATGTGGAAGACCGGGTGCGTCAGATAGCCGCTCTCGCGGGCGAACGGCGCCGGGAAGTCCGGGTGCGCCTCATCGGCGGCGGCGCGCTCCAGCCACCCTTCGATGGTGGCGACCTCCGGCGTCTCCTCACCGGCCGCGAACACCGTTACCAGGTCCACCAGGTCCTCGAGCCGGACCGCTTCGTCCAGCGCCACGCCGAGGGTGAACTCGTCCAGCACCCGCAGGTTGATCGTCGCGTCCCGGGCCGCCTTCAGGATCGTGTCCACGCCCCCCTCGCCGACCTCCACCCGGAGCGTGTCGAAGTACGGCTTGTGGACGATGGTATGGCCCAGCTCCTCGAGCCCCTGGGCCAGCGCGTGGGTCAGGCGATGGACCCGCGTGGCGATCTTCCGGAGCCCGTCGGGGCCGTGGTAGACCGCGTACATCCCGGCGATAACCGCCAGCAGCACCTGCGCCGTGCACACGTTGCTCGTGGCCTTCTCCCGGCGGATGTGCTGCTCCCGGGTCTGAAGCGCCATGTAGTAGGCGTCCTCGCCCCGGCTGTCCTGACTCACGCCGATGATCCGGCCGGGCATCTGACGCTTGTACTTCTCGCTCGTGGCGAAGTACGCCGCGTGCGGGCCGCCGTACCCCATGGGCACACCGAACCGCTGCGTGCTCCCCACCGCCACGTCGGCGCCCCACTCGCCCGGGGGCGAGAGGAGCGTCAGCGAGAGCAGGTCCGCCGCCACGATTACCAGCGCGCCCGCCTCGTGCGCGGCGTCCACCACATCGCCGTAATCGATGATCTCGCCATCGGTGGCCGGGTACTGGAGCAGGACGCCGAAGACGTCGTCGTCGATCTCCCACTCGCCGTGGTCCCCGACCACGATCTCCCAGCCCCGGACCTTCGCCCGCGTCCGGACCACGTCGATGGTCTGCGGGTGACAGCTCTCGGAGACCAGGAACGTCGAGCGCTTCCCCTTCACCGCGCTCTCGGCCAGCGCCATCGCCTCCGCCGCCGCCGTGGCCTCGTCCAGCAGGCTCGCGTTCGCGATCTCGAAACCCGTCAGGTCCATGACCATGGTCTGGTAGACCAGCAGCGCCTCCAGACGGCCCTGGCTGATCTCCGCCTGGTACGGCGTGTACGCCGTGTACCAGCCCGGGTTCTCCAGGATGTTCCGCTGGATCACCGGCGGCGTGTGCGTCCCGTGGTAGCCCAGCCCGATATACGACCGGTAGACCTCGTTCCGCTCCGCGATCTGGCGGAGCTCCCGCAGAGCCTCCCGCTCCGTGAGCGGCGGTGCCAGGTCCAGGTCACGGTCCAATCGGATCTGCTCCGGAACCGCCGTGTCCAGCAGCGCGTCCAGCGAGTCATAGCCTACCGTCTCCAGCATCTCCCGGATCTGGATCTCGCCGGGGCCGATGTGACGGCGCACGAACAGGTCGGTGGGGGCCAGCGAATGACGTCTATCGGTAACGGACATGGCTCCGTGTCTTTTCAGCGTTCATCCCGCCGCCCACCGCGGGCGGCAGAGCACTGGATGATACCAAAGGCGGGAGGCGATTGAAAGTGCTTGTGAAGGATGTCACGCAGCGCGGAAGACGCGCGCCGCGGCGGACGGCGGACGAATGGCGGGACGCGGGCGAATGGCGGACGGACGAATGGCGGACGGGCGAATGGCGGACGGGCGAATGGCGTGGCGGACGGGCGAATGGCGGACGGTGTTTGAATTGCCAGTTGATGTCCCGGACAGACATGCGGCCGAATCCGAATCCGGGAAAAGAATGGATCCACGCCATTTCCGCCGGCCCCGGAGCCAGGCGGCACCACTACTCCAACGGGTCAACTGTTGTTTCAAACACCGTCCGCACCTCATCTTCCAGCCATGCCCGACACCTCCACCGCTCGCCTCGCCTCCGCCTGGCGCACTCTTTCCCGCCTTCCCGGTGGCCGCCGGGTCTTCGGCTGGCTGATCCGTCTGATGGTGCCCTACTCCGGCTCCATCCAGCCGTACGTCCACACCCTCGAGTCCGGGCGCGCCACCGTCTCGATCCGGGAGCGGCGCCGGCTGCGCAATCACCTTCGCTCCGTCCACGCCATCGCTCTGGCCAACCTCGGCGAGCTGGCCAGCGGGCTGGCCATGACGCTGGCGCTGCCCGAGGACGTGCGTGGCATCCCGGTCCGGATCGAGGTCGACTACCGCAAGAAGGCCCGGGGCACCATCACCGCCGCGGGCCGCGCTGCTCCGCCGCCGGCGATCCCGGAAGACATCGAGGACCCCGCGTCCGCCACCCTCACCGACGAGACCGGCGAGGTTGTTGCGGAGGTGGTCGTGACATGGCGGCTGGGGCCGAGGGATGAGGGCGGGGACTGAGGGGCGAGGGTGAAACGCCACCCCAATACAAGCACGATTACCACTACGAAGCCGGCGCTGAGGGCGACGAACTATGGAACTGCAGACGAAGCTCACCGAAGCCGCGGACATCGAGTACCCGGTGATCGCCGGCGCCATGTACCCGTGCTCGAACCCCGAGCTCGTGGCCGCCGCGAGTGAGGCAGGCGGGATCGGGATCGTCCAGCCCGTTTCCCTGACCTACGTGCACGGCTGGGACTTCCGTGAGGGGCTCCGGCACATCAAGTCGCTGACGTCGAAGCCCATCGGGATGAACGCGCTCATCGAGGCGTCGTCGCGGACCTACGAGAACCGGATGCGGGAGTGGGTCGAGATCGCGCTGGAAGAGGGCGTACGCTTCTTCGTCACGAGCCTGGGCAAGCCCCGGTGGGTGGTGGACGCCGTGGAGCCCCACGGCGGCGTCGTCTACCACGACGTGACGGAGCGGAAGTGGGCGCTCAAGGGCCTCGAGTCCGGCGCCCACGGGCTCATCGCGGTCAACAGCCGGGCCGGCGGGCACGCGGGCCCGAAGACGCCCGCACAGCTGATGGACGAGCTCGGTGACCTGGGCGTGCCCATGGTCTGCGCCGGCGGGATCGGCACCCCCGAGGAGTTCGTCGACGCGCTCCGGCTCGGTTACGACGGCGTCCAGATGGGCACCCGCTTCATCGCCACCCCGGAATGCACCGCGGCGCAGCCGTACAAGCAGGCCATCCTGGGCAGCGACGAGGACGACATCGTCCTCACCGAGCGCGTCACCGGCGTGCCGCTGTCCGTGATCGAGACGCCGTATATCGACCGGCTCGGAACCGAAGCCGGGCCCATCGCCCGGTGGATGCTCAAGGGCCGCCGGCGGAAGCGGCTCATGCGCACCATCTACGCCCTGTGGTCCGGCTGGCGGCTCAAGCGGTCGTCCTACGACGAGTCGGGCACGAAGGACTTCTGGCAGGCCGGGAAGTCGGTCGCCGGGATCCACGAGATCAAGCCGGTGGCCGAGATCATCGACGAGCTGGTGGCGGCGGCCCGGGAGACGTGAGCTTCTCCAACCGAGCCGGGCCGGCGTGGCGGGGCTCCGCGGGCCCGTCTACCGCGACCCGTACCGCTTCGCCGCCCCGGCCCGGGCCTTCGCCGCCTCTTCTTCCCGGTCCTTGGGCGGCACGCTGGTGACCAGCGAATCCACCAGCTCACGGGTCACCTTCGCCACCCTCTCCACCGCTCGCTCGAACGCCTCTTCATTCGCCTGGGACGGCTTCGTGTAGCCGCTGATCTTCCGCACGTACTGGAGCGCGGACGCCCGGACCTTCGTCGGTGGCGGGCGGGTCGAAGCTGAAGAGTGTCTTGATATTACGGCACATGGTCGGCTCCTTGGCCTTCCAGCTTCGCCGGGATCTCCCGGATCCGAGCTGAGTCCCGGAGCGAGTCGAATAACGGCAGGTCGGGCCGCCCGCCCCAGTGCCCGACGGTCGCCCCGCTACCGCCGCAGCGGCCCGATCTTCAACCCCGCCGCCGAGTCCGTCACCAGCTGCTTCATCCGCCGCTCCCGGGTCTCCTCCCGCTTGGCGCTCATCACCCACCAGGTGGCGGTCTTCCGGTAGCCCGGCGCCTGGTCGTCGAACCACGCCGCGGCGTCGGGATCCGCGTCGAGCATGGCCCGAAGCTCGTCGCTGAATTCGGCTTCTTCCCGTTCATACGACGCCCGGCCCACCTTCTTCGGGTCCTTCGCCTCCCACGCCGCGCGCCCGGCCGCCTCGATCCGCCCCTCCGCCTCCAGCCGCCGGTACCTCTCCACGTTCTTCCGGCTCCAGTGGCTGTCCGGCCGCCGGGGCGTGAACCGGATCATGTACGCCTCATCGTCGATGGAGCGCCGCAGCCCATCGATCCATCCGAAGCGCAGCGCCTGCTCCACCGACTCCTCCCATCTGATGGACGGCTTCCCCGTGGCCACCTTCCAGAACCCGACCCACTGCACGTCCACCGAGCGGTGATTCGCAGCCAGCCACGCGCCGAAGTCGGCGGGCGTCTCGAAGAAGATGGGATCCGGATCAGGTTCGTTCATGACGGTGTTGATCGACCAGTACACCCGCGGCGGCTCCGCCGCCGCAAGCCGCCGCAAGCCGCCCAACGTAGTTGTTCGTTGTTCTCCGCCCTACCTCCCCGCCCCCCTCACGAACGCCTCCAGCTTCACCGGGTCCAGCCGGCCGTTCGTCCGCACCCCGCTGCACGCATCCACCCCGTACGGCCCCACCACCGCCTCCGCCTCCGCCACGTTGCCGCCGTTCAGCCCGCCGGCCAGGAAGACCGGCACGTCCACCGCCTCCACCACCGCCCGACTCACCGCCCAGTCGTGGACCCGACCGGTCCCGCCCAGCTCCTGGACCTCCGCGCCGGGTCGCCCCGAGTCCAGCAGCAGGGCATCGGGACCGGACCCGGAGTCGGACCCCGCCGATTGACCGTCGGTCGCCCCGATCAACGTACGGGCCTCGTCCACCGCTGCGGGACCCTCCACATGGATCACCTGCACCATCCGCACGCCGGGCAGCGCGGCCCGGAGCCGCGGGTAGGCTTCCGGGGCCACCCGGTCCACCAGTTGGAGCGTATCCGCCGGCAGCCGCCGCCACTGCTCGATCAACGCGTCCGGCTCCGCCTCGCAGGTGAGCAGGAACGCCGAGACCCCCGGCGGCACGCGGCGGAGCAGACGGGCGATGGTGTCGTCGTCGATGGGCCCCGGCCCGCTCGGCATGGCTGACACGAACCCCACCGCCGACGCCCCCACCATCACCGCCGTCGCCAGCTCGTCCTCGTCCCGAATGCAGCAGATCTTGAACCTCACGGACCTGCCCGGCGGCGGCCGCCGCCGCACGGCGCGCAGCGCCTCATCGTTGTTGTTCGTTGTTCGTTGTTCGTTGTTCGCTGTTCCGCATCTCCCACAGCACCCACGCCCCGAACGCGATCCCGGCCGTCATGGCCACTCGCCCCGCCCACTGCCACCCGGCCGCCACCGCGTCAGTATGGTGCAGGATCCCCAGCTCGCCGAGCAGGTAGGTCCAGTCGTGGATCGGCATCGCCGTGGACGGTGAGACCAACGGCAGCCGCCGGGTCAGCGCGTCGCCGGCATACTCCACGATCTCGAAGCAGTTGATCCCGAGCCAGCAGACGGCAAACGAAACCGCGAACCAGTCCCGCTGCCGCAGGAACACCACCCCCGCGGCCACCGGCGCCAGCAGCTGCGTCAGCGTCCCGCCCGCGAAACCCAGGAACTCGCCCGCCGGCGCCCACAGGATGTGCCCGATCTCGTGGATCGCCAGGTCGATCCCGTGGAAGACCGTCGAATACCACGGCGCATCCCAGTAATGGACCAGGATCCACGCCATCCACAGCAGCACCGGCGCCCGGACCCACCAGCTCCGTCCCGCCGCCCACTCCCGGACCGAACCCGTCAGCCGGCCGACCCCGCCATCCTCGGCCCGATCCACACCCTCAGAGCTCACCATTATCCACGGGCGGTACCGTAGTTGTTCGTTGTTCGTTGTTCGTTGTTCGTTGTTCGTTGTCACTTCAGCCGACCCGCGAACTCCTTCCGCAGCTTCGCCACCTTCGGATCGATCACCGCCCGGCAGTACCCGTAGCTCGGGTTGTCCCGGTAGAAGTCCTGGTGCTCCGCTTCGGCCTCGTAGAACGCGTCCAGCGGCTCGACCTCCGTCACGATGGCGGCGTCGAACACGCCCTCCGCCTCGAGCTCGGTGATCACCGCCTCCGCCGTCTCCCGCTGCGCGTCGGATGCATACAGGATGATGGAACGGTACTGGGGGCCGACATCCGCGCCCTGCCGATCCGGCGTAGTCGGGTCGTGGGTCGCGAAGAAGACCCGGAGCAGCTCCCGGAAGGTGAGCTCGGCGGGGTCGTATTCGATGCGCACCACCTCCGCGTGCCCGGTGGTGCCGTTGCACACCTGGCGGTACGTGGGATCCTCGACGTGGCCGCCCGCGTACCCGGAGGTGACGGAGGCGACGCCCCGGAGCCGCTCAAACACGGCCTCGAGGCACCAGAAGCAGCCGCCACCGAGGGTGGCGGTCTCGGTTGCCGGCGCGGTCATGGCCCGCCGGTGGACGGGTCGGCGCCGGTCTCGTCTTCCGCCGCCTCCGACGCCGGTCCCTCGATCCGCGCGCCTTCCGGCCGGCGACCCGGCTCCAGCAGCCGCTCCACGAACTGCTGCCGGTCCTTCAGCCGGGCCACCTCCTCCTGCAGCTCTTCCACCACGTCCATCATCTCGGTGAATGCCTCCTTGGGCAGCGTGTCCCACTCCATCCGCTCATCGATGCGGATCTCGAGGAATTTCCCGAGCCGACGGGAGATGGGGAACAGGAGGATGAGTCCGCCGATGACGAGGATCACCAGAAGCGAGAAGAGCATCCCGGCGAGGGGGATGATATCCATGGGGCTCCCTCGGTGAGGTGGCTAGAAGTTGTAGCTGTCGCCCGGATCCAGGATCACGACCTCGGCCCGGCTGCCCACCAGGTCCCGGAAGTCGTTGGGGTCCTGCTCGATGGGCTCCCACGTCGAGTAGTGCATGGGGATCACCACGCGCGGCTCGATGAATTCCACCGCCCGCGCGGCGTCATCCGGCCCCATGGTGAAGTTGTCCCCGATCGGGAGGAGCGCCACGTCCACCTTCCCCTTCAGCAGCTGCATGTCCATCAGCAGCGCCGTGTCACCGGCGTGGTACAGGGTCTTGTCCCCGAAATCGATCCACCAGCCGCCGGGGACGGTGGTGAACGCACCCTCCTCGTCGCCATCGACCTGCCCGCCGTGCAGCGCGGGCGTCATCTTGGCGTAGCCGAAGTCGAAGTGGTTGCCTCCGCCGATGTGCAGCGGGTGCACGTTCTCCAGGCCGTTCTCCTGGCAGAACCCCACGATCTCGAAGGTGGAGATCAGCGTGGCGCCGGTCTTCTTCGCCAGCCGGATCGCGTCCTGGAAATGGTCGAAGTGGCCGTGACTGACCAGAATGTAGTCCAGCTCCGTCACGTCGTCGACCTTGATGTCCGACTTCGGATTCTCATCCAGGAACGGGTCGAACATGATGGTATGACCTGAGTCGGTCTCGAGCGTGAAGGTCGAGTGGCCGTGCCAGGTAAGTCGAGCCATGGCTCCCTCCCGGACTCGCTGTATTCGCTGTAGCCCGTCGCTATTCGATGTGCGCCGCGTAGGCGTCCGCGTCCATCAGCCCATCCAGCTCCGATAGCTCGCTGACTTTGATCCGGATCATCCAGCCGTCGCCGTACGGATCAGAGTTGACCTGCGACGGGTCGTCGTTCAGCCCTTCGTTGACCTCCACCACTTCACCGGTCACCGGCATGTAGAGGTCGCTCACCGCCTTCACCGCCTCCACGGTGCCGAACGCATCGCCCTGTCCGAAGCTCTCGCCAGCCGCCGGCAGCTCCACGAACACGACGTCGCCCAGCTCTCCCTGCGCGTAGTCGGTGACGCCGATGGTGTAGATGTCGTCCTCGTCGGTCTTCGAAAGGTACTCGTGCTCCTCCGTGTACAGGAGCCCGGAAGGCAGATCAGCCATCAATTCCTCCAATCGATGTCTCGTTTAGGCCAGCGAGGGACGATGATGCGGCGAGCGGGTGCCGTCAAGGCACTGCCCGGTTCGCCTCTCCCGTCCACCGCCTCTTCCGTCCACCGGCGCCCGGTCAACCGCGGAGACGCGGAGGCGCGGAGTACACGCGGAGCATTTTGAGTTGTGCCGGTGGTGTCTCCGGTCGCGGCGGAAGACGGGAGTTACCGGGCGAAGCCGGCCTTCCGTGCCGCTACCCCGTCCACACCACGAACCCGAACCTCCGGGATCCGAAGCACGGAGCCGCCGGGAACCCCGAGGCTTGCGCCCCGAACTCCGCCTCCACCGCGAACCCAAACTCAATAGCAGTTCTCCGCGTACGCTCCGCGCCTCCGCGCCTCCGCGGTTCCCTGGGCGCCGGTCCCTGGGCGGCGCAGCGGCCTACTCCTCGTACTTGACTTCCTTCAGATCGGACAGGATGTCCATCAACCGCTTCAGCTCGCTCTCCACCAGCTGCAGCGACTCCTGGACCTCCCCGTCCTGCGCGGCCGGCTCGTCGAGCAGCAGCTGCACGTGCCCGAGCGCCGCGGTGATGGGGCTGTTCGCGTCGTGCCGGGTCTTGCGGACCAGCTCCACTATCTCCTTGCAGCGCGTATCATCCATGCGTGCCTCCTCACTTTCCGTAGCTGTGCGCCACGACTAGTATAGCCAACGTCGCCGGGATAATCACGGCGGCCACCGACACATTCCCCGGAACCCCGAATACCGATGGATATCGAGCGCCCGGCCCTCACTGCGCTGAGCGAAGAGGAACGCATGTTCCGCGACATGGTCCGCCAGTTCGCGGAAGAGCAGATCGCGCCCAGGGTCATGGACATGGACCGGGACGCCCGCATGGACCCGGACCTCATCGAGAGCCTCTTCGAGCTGGGGCTCATGGGGATCGAGATCCCGGAGGAGCACGGCGGCACTGGCGGCACCTTCTTCGCGTCGGTGATCGTGGTCGAAGAGCTCGCCCGCGTCGACCCGGCCGTGGCGGTGCTCGTGGACGTCCAGAATACGCTTGTCGACACCGGCATCAAGCGCTACGGCGGCGACGACCTGATCGCTCGCTACCTGCCGCGTCTCGCTTCCGAAGCGGTCGGTGCGTACGCCCTCTCCGAGGCCGGCGCCGGCTCCGACGCCTTCTCCCTCACCACCCGCGCCACCCGGGACGGCGCCGACTGGATCCTCGAGGGCACCAAGCTCTGGATCACCAGCGGCGATGAAGCCGACATCTTCATCGTCTTCGCCACCGTGGACCCGGACGCCGGCTACAAGGGGATCACCGCGTTCGTCGTGGAGCGCGGGATGGACGGCTTCACCGTCGGCAAGAAGGAGGACAAGCTCGGGATCCGGGCCTCGTCCACCGTGGAGCTGGTCTTCGACGGCGTCCGGGTCCCGGGCGCGAACGTGATCGGCGAGGTCGGGAAGGGCTACAAGATCGCCATCGAGCAGCTCAACGAGGGCCGCATCGGGATCGGCGCACAGATGGTCGGGCTCGCCCAGGGCGCCCTCGACCACACCGTCCGCTACGTGCAGGAGCGGGAGCAGTTCGGCCGCCCCATCGGTGACTTCCAGGGCGTGCAGTTCCAGCTCGCCGATATGCGGACCCGCCTCGAGGCCGCCCGTCTCATGGTCTACAACGCCGCCCGGCTCCGGGAGGCCGACAAGCCGTTCCTCAACGAGGCCGCCATGGCCAAGCTCTACTCCTCCGAGGTGGCCCAGTGGATCGCGTCGGAGTGCGTGGACCTCTTCGGTGGCTACGGCTTCAGCCGGGAGTACCCGGTGGAAAAGCTCTATCGGGACGCCAAGATCGGCACGATCTACGAGGGCACCAGCAATATGCAGCGGCAGACTATCGCCAAGCTGCTGTTGAAGTAGCGGCGAGTCTGACGGGATCGCGGTTCGGCACCGCCCCGGCAGGCGCGCGAGCGGGCCGGCCGCGGCCCCATCGAGCCGTCAGGCGCCGGACCGTCTAGTGGACCTCGTCGCCGGTCAGCCCCCGGCCGGAGCTCGGCGTGAGGTGGAAGTGGCTGTCGGCCGGCTTGCCGGCGAACTGCGGCAGCCGGTCCACGGTCTCGTGGAGCTGCCGGATGATGGGCTCCGTGTAGTCGCCCGGCTCCATCCCCACACACCGGGCGTCGACGGCGGCGGCGTTGAGCTCCCGGACCAGCTCGAGCAGCTGATCGGTCTCCTCCCGCAGCTCCAGGTAGACCCGGGTGTCAGGGAGCAGCGAGTCGAAGGTCCCCACTAGCGCCAGCTGGAAGAACAGGAGGCCGAAGATCATCCCGCCCATGGTCCACGGCAGCGGCGCGGGGATCACCGCCGCCAGGACGATGATCGTCATCGGCACCGCCAGAAATAGCGCTCGGAGCAGCCTGCGCACGGTTCCTCCCCTTCTGTACGAGGAAGGTGGGGAGAGAGAGATCTGCGGGTTCTTCTACCCTATAGATGCCGCTCGGCACCAAAATCTTACAGGAAATTTTCCGGTGTCATCCATCAAGACGACCGGAAAGCCGGCCCGGTAACGCCCGTTCAGCGTGCCGAACCTTCACCGCGAACGCCCCGACCCTACCCCGCAACCGCCTCCGGGACCCGGCTGTGGAAGTCCGTCGCCCGCTGGTACGCCGCGGCCAGGCGGAGCGCCGCGTCGTCACGCCAGAGGCCGCCGATGAACGAGATGCTGGCCGGACGGCCCTCGACGAACCCGTGGGGCACCACGGCCGCCGGATGGCCGGTGAGGTTCGTGGTGAGAAGCACGCTGCCGGCGTAGCTCGGGGTGATGAACACGTCCACGTCGGCCATGGCCTTCTCCATCTCGCCCATGAGCATGGTCCGGATCCGGTTGGCCTGGATGTACTCGACCGCCGGGATCATCCTCGCCTCGCGGAAGGTGTTCGGCCACGACCACGCCTCCTGCGCCACCAGCAAGTCGTCGCGGCCGCTCCGGGTCAGCTCGTCGAAGGCGGCGCCGGCCTCGGCGCTCAGGATGATCCGGAGCGCGGAGACCGGGAGCCCGTCCGGCAGCTCCACGGGGATGGGGTCGATACCCAGCCCTCGAACCACGTCCAGCGCCCGGTTGTCGAGCTCGATGGCCCGGCGCGACCGCTCCCGGGCCTCCTGGTCCTGGCCCTGGGGCTCGCGCTCGAACCCGGCCCGGAGGTAGCCGACGCGCAGGTCGGCCAGCGAGCGCCCGCCGTCGTAGTGGAAGGATACGGTCCGGGCCGTGGGATCGGCGCCGTCGGCGCCGTGGATGGCGGCGAAAACCAGCGCGCAGTCTTCGGCGCTCCGGCAGATCGGCCCGATCTTGTCCATGGTCCAGCTCAGCGCCATGGCGCCGTGGCGACTGACCCGGCCGAAGGTGGGCCGCAGCCCGCTCGCCCCGGTCCGGGTGCACGGCGAGACGATGGAGCCGAGCGTCTCGGTCCCGATCCCGAAGCCCACCAGCCCCGCCACGGTGGCGGCGGCCGAGCCCGCCGACGAGCCGCTCGAGCCCTGCTCGAGGTCCCACGGGTTGCGGGTCCGACCGCCGTACCAGCGGTCGCCCATGGCCAGCGCCCCGAGCGTCAGCTTCGCCAACAGCACGGCGCCGGCCTCCTCCAGCCGCCGGACCACGGCGGCGTCCACGTCGAGTCGCTGCTCCTCGTACGGCTTCGCGCCCCAGGTAGTGCGGTAGCCCTCGGTTGAGAGCAGGTCCTTGGCGCCCCACGGGATCCCGTGCAGCGGGCCCCGGTAGTGGCCGGCCGCCAGCTCGGCGTCCGCCCGGCGGGCCTGGCGGAGCGCCAGGTCGTCGGTGAGGGTGATCACGGCCTCCAGCGTGGGGCCGTGCCTGCGCAGGCGGCCCAGGTACATCTCCGTGAGCTCCACCGCCGTCACCTGCCCCGTCCGGATCAGCTCGGCCAGCTTCGTGACCGGCCAGAACGCCACCGCCTCCAGGTCAGCCGGGCGGCGGACCGGGCCCTGGCGGGCGGAGCGGACCGTGGCGTACCGGTCCTCGGGCGGGTCTACCGACCCGGGCTCGGCCCGGTGCGGGAGCCGGGGATCGAACCGCACCGCCGGCGGCACCCCGTTCGGGAGCGGCACCTCCCGGATCGCCCGGTACGCCTCGAGCTGCTGGTTCAGCCCCCGGACCATCATCTCCCGCTCCTCGTCATTGAAGTCGAGGCCGGCCACCACCTCGGCGTCTCGTACGATGGCGGCGGTGACCTCCTCCTGCTCCTGGACCCCGAGCCAGAGGGCGTCGACGAAGGTGGCGCCCAGGCCGAGGGCGGAGAGCTGGGTCATGAAGGTGCGGCGATCGAGCGGCATGTCGTCTCCCGGGAAACCGGTGGGTCGGATCCCTTCGAAGGTGAGGTGGCGGCCGGGGTCCGGGCAAGAGGCGGACCGGTGGCCGACCGGCGCCTCGCGTGGACCCTCCCTTGACCGGCCGGAAATTTGCAGTGTCGGTCTCCTCCCAACGAATCCCATCTGGAAAGAGACGGTTATGAGTACGAGCGCACCGCAGGGTGCTGGTCAGGCCACCGAGAAGGATGCCCGGGAGGTCACCGAGGCCGCTCGGGAGAAGGAATGGGTGAAGCCGAGCTTCGTGAAGGAGCTCTTCCTCGGCAGCCTCCGGATGGACCTGATCCACCCGCTGCCCGAGCCCGACCCGGGGGCCCGGGAGCGGGGCGAGAAGTTCATGTCCGACATCAGGGCGTTCATGGAGGAGGAGGTCGACGGGCTCCAGATCGACCGCGACGGCAAGGTCCCGGAAGACGTGATAGAGGGGCTGCGCCGGCACAACGCGTTCGCCATGAAGATCCCCGCGAAGTACGGTGGGCTCGAGCTGTCTCAGGTGATGTACGGCCGGGCCATCGCCATGATCAGCACCTACTCTTCCGCCATCGGTGTGCTCCTCTCTGCCCACCAGTCCATCGGCGTGCCCCAGCCGCTGAAGCTGTTCGGCACCGAGGAGCAGAAGCAGAAGTACCTGCCCCGGTTCGCCGAGGGCGCGATCTCGGCGTTCGCCCTCACCGAGCCGGGTGTGGGGTCCGACCCGGCCCGGGTGCAGGCCACCGCCGAGCCCACCGACGACGGCGAGGCCTATATCCTCAACGGCGAGAAGCTCTGGTGCACCAACGCCCCGATCGCCGACATCACCGTGGTCATGGCCACCACGCCACCGAAGGAGGGCCAGAAGCGCCGCGGCATCACCGCGTTCATCGTCGAGAACGACTGGGAAGGCGTAACCCTCGAGGCTCGCTGTGAGTTCATGGGGCTCCGCGGGATCGAGAACGGACTGGTCAGGTTCGAGAACGTCCGGGTCCCCAGGGAGAACGTGATCCTGAAGGAGGGGCAGGGGCTCAAGCTGGCGCTCACCACGCTGAACACCGGCCGGCTCACCATCCCGGCCACCTGCGCCGCCGCTGGCAAGTGGTCCACGCGCGTGGCCCGGGAATTCGCCGCCGAGAGGGTCCAGTGGGGCCAGCCGGTGGGCAAGCACGACGCCGTGGCCCAGATGCTCGGCTGGATGGCGTCGCACACCTTCGCCATGGACGCCATGTCCGAGATCTCCGCCATGCTGGCAGACTCGGAGCACTACGACATCCGGCTCGAGGCCGCCATCGCCAAGATGTGGAACTCGGAGACGGCGTGGCGCGTGGCAAACCAGGCCATGCAGATCCGGGGCGGCCGCGGCTACGAGACCGCCGAGTCGCTCCGCAACCGCGGCGAAGCACCGGTGCCGGTGGAGCAGCTGCTGCGCGACCTCCGGATCAACATGATCTTCGAGGGCTCCAGCGAGATCATGCGCCTCTTCATCGCACGGGAGGCCGTCGACCCGCACCTGCAGAAGGCCGGCACGTCCATCGACCCGGACGCCGATTTCACCGACCGGGCCAGGGACGCCGTCGGCCTCGGCGCCCACATGGCCCGGTGGTTCTCCGGCAACGTGGCCGGCTGGAGCCGCTGGCCCCGACACTCCGACTTCGGACCGCTGTCCGAGCACATCGGCTTCGCGGAGCGCCGCTCCCGCAAGCTGGCCCGGGCCATGGCCTACGCCATGAGCCGCTATGGCGGCGGGCTCGAGAAGAAGCAGGCCGTCCTCGGCCGGATGGTCGACATCGGCGCCGAGATCTTCGCCATCGCTGCCTCGTGCGCCTACGCCACGAAGCTCGCCGGCGGGACCGGCTCCGAGGCCGGGCCGATCCACATGGCGGACGTGTTCTGCCGCCACGCCCGGCGGCGGATCGACACCACGTTCGAGGAGCTGTTCGACAACGAAGACACCGCCACGTACGAGCTCGCCCAGGAGGTTCTGGAAGGGGAGCACGAGTGGCTCGAAAAGGACGTCGCCCACCCACCCAGGACCGACCTCGGCAGCTAGCGGTCGGTACGCGGAGTCCGCCCGCCGGCCCCCTCCGGAAACGGAGGTCTTGCACCAGTGGCAAGTAAATCCGTACAATCCAGGTAACCTGCCCCCTGAAAAGCGCGATTATGGCATTGATTGCCGCCCTGCTGCCGGAACCGGCGGATCGGGCTACCTTCGAGGCCGTCACCACCGAGCACCGGTGGCTGTGGGCCGAAGACTGGCGGGACCTCCTTGGCACCGTGAAACGCGAGCCCGCCATGGCGGCGGTCGCGGACCTCCACGCCGAGCCGGGGAAGGACGGCGTGCTGCGCGTGTTCCGGTTCACCCGCCGCTACCCCCGCACCCCACTCCTGGTCTGGGGTGATCTCGACGGACGGGACCTCTTCCGGCTGGGCAAGGCCGGCGCCTACGACGTGATCGTGACGCCCGATGGTGGCAACGGGCCGCTGCTGGCCGAGCGGATCACCGACGCCACCACCGACCATATCGCGGCGGACGTGGATCGTGCGCTGAACCCGCGGGTCGGCGCTGATGGTCGCCGGCTGATCCAGTGCGCGGCCGCGCGGATCCCCGACGGCGTGCAGGTGCCCGAGCTGGCGGAGCTCAACGGCTTCTCCGTCTCCACGCTGGAGCGCCGCTGCCAGGAATGGGGGCTGACCACCCCCGGCCGGGTCCTGCTCTGGCTCCGGATCATCTACGGACTCAACTGGCTCCTGGAGCCGGGCCGGAGCGTGGAGTCGGTAGCCGCCCAGATCGGCTACTCCTCCGGCGCCGCGTTCCGCCGGGCGGTGAAGGTCACGCTCTCGAACGGCGCCCGGTCGATGCGGGAGCCCGAGGGCCTCGAAATCGCCATCGACGGGTTCGCCCGGGACTGCCCCGGCGACCCGGCGATCCTGGTGGGAGCACGCTGATGGCACGTTACGACCGGATCGCCCGGATCGAGCCCCCCCGACGCGACGAGGCGTACCTCGGCTGGCTCGCGCTCCGCGACCTGCAGGCGGACGAGCGCAACACAGACCTGGGCCGGCGCGCCCGGCTCCGCTTCATGGTCTCGCGACTGGTGCACCGCCTGGTCCGGCGGGGCACCGACATCGATATGGAGTCGTTCCAGCGTCAATGTGACGCCGTCCGTGAAGAGCTCGGACAGCTCCCGAGCCGGGACGCCGAGCGGCAGCGGCTGGCCGACTTCCTCAAGGAGGCGCCCGACCTCGACGTGGGGGCGATCGCCGATGCCATCCTCACGCTGGGCGATGGCGCCCGACAGGACGGACAGCCGTTCGCGGCCGAAGAGTTCTACCGGGTCGGGATCGAGCTCGCCGGTCACCACCGCCTGGAGGCGCTCCGCGGCCGCGGCGAGCAGGCGCTCGCGAGCCTCGACGGCTGAGCGGTCAGCCGAGCACGTCGCGGCGGCCTTCCCGCACTTCCCGCACCCAGCTCCGGTAGTCGATGGCGGCGGCCAGCGCCGTTTCGATGCTCCGCACCACGTCCGGCTCGCCCACTTCCTGACGGGCGCGCTCCACCAGTGACGTGTCCAGCGTGAAGGTGTAGGGGCGACGGTCGTCTCGCTCCGCTGCCATGGCTCCTCCTTGTCGTGGGTCGATAGACTCGGCCCACTCTGCCCGTCGAAGTGGGGCAGAGCCATGGCGGAATGGGACTAATACGGCAGCGCCCACACCACGGGCCCGGCCGCCAGCGTGGCCACCACCCCGGCCACCAGCGGCGCCCTGCGGCCATGGACCGCGTCCACGAACCGGAGCCGGTCGCGCACGAAGCCCCTCACCTTCACGTACCCCGCCCCGATTCCGCCGGCGGCCGGTTTCGGGCGCGGTCCCACTCTTCCCAACGGCCACCGGGCGTGCCACTATTCAGGCATGAGCAACGGCAAGCAGTTGATCGTGGTGGGAGACCGGGTCCTGATCGAGCCCGAAGAGGGCGAGGACCGGAGCAAGGTGGGGCTGTACCTCCCCGCCACGGCGGTCGACAATCAGGCGGTGCAGACCGGCACCGTGGTCGCCACGGGCCCGGGCACGCCGATCTCCGCGCCCACCGAGCTCGACGACGAGCCGTGGCGGATCACCGGCGGCGAGGCGAAGTTCCTCCCCGTCCAGGCCGAGGTCGGTGACTACGCCATCTTCTTCCGCCGCGCCGCGGTGGAGATCACGTTCGAGAACCAGAAGTACCTGGTGGTCCCCCAGGCCGCCATCCTGGTCCTGCTCCGGGGAACATCGGAGCCCGAGGAGGGTTGGTAGTAGCCGTCTGATCGGCTGTATTACCGCGGCCCCCGCCGGGGCCGTTCTGCTTTCGGGGACCCATGCTGAACCATCGAGAGAACTACCTGGTCCGGGCCACCGCGCTGGACGGCAAGGTCCGGGCGCTGGCCGTGGACTCGACCCACGCGGTCCGGGAGCTGGCCCGGCTCCAGGGCACGGCCCCCGCCGCCAGCGCCGCGCTGGGCCGCGTCGCCACGGCCACGCTCCTGCTCAGCGCCACGCTGAAGAAAGAGACCCACCTGGTCACGGTCCGGGTCAAGGGTGACGGCCCGCTGGGCGTGATCCTGGCCTCGGCCAACGGACGTGGCGAGGTCCGCGGACTGGTCGGCGATCCCCGGCCGGCGATACGGGAGACGGTGAACGGGAAGCTGAACGTGGCCGGCGCCGTCGGCACCCATGGTCGTCTCACGGTGGTGAAGGACCTGGGGCTCAAGGAGCCGTACCACAGCACGGTGGAGCTGGTCTCCGGCGAGATCGGGAAGGACATGGCCTACTACTTCGCCCGCTCCGAGCAGCAGCCGTCGGCCGTGGGGCTCGGCGTGTACGTCGACCGGACCGGGCGGGTCGAGGCGGCGGGCGGCTACCTGATCCAGACCATGGGCGGCCTCGACCACCACCAGCTCGAGGCCCTCGAGGCCAGGGTGGCCGCCCTCCCCCACCCCACCACCATGATCCGCTCGGGCGAGTCGCCGGAGGACATGCTCGCCCGCGTCTTCGACACCGGCGTCCGCGTCCTCGAGCGCAGCGTGACCCGGTTCCGGTGCCCGTGCAGCCGCGACCGGGCCGAGCGCGCCCTCATCCTCCTCGGCCCCGCCGAGATCGACGAGATCACGGCCAGCCAGCAGGACCGTGACCACGCCGCCGTCACCTGCGAGTTCTGCGGACAGAGCTACCGCTTCACCCTCGACCAGCTCGAAGCGCTCAAGAACTGACCCCGCGCCCGCCCTTGCACGGACGCGCGGGTCTGCGGCAAATTACCACCCGTCTCCCCCCCTGAACCTGACCACGAACCCATGGGCCTCTTCCGACGTCGTGACCGTGATGGACGCCGGGACATGGTGGACGAGCTGGAGACGTTCCTGAAGCGGGCGGCGCTGCTGCCGCTCGCGGCGCCGATCCTGTTCCTGGCCGGCTGGGCCCTCGGCGAGGCGACGACGCGGGGGATCAGCCTGCCCGAGGGCACCCCCGTCCGCGTGGCCGCCGCCCGGTTCACCCCCCGGGTCCACCTCGAGGCGCTCAGCGCGTACATGGGCACGCTCCGCGCCGACGGCGAGCAGACCGAAGAGTACGTCACCCTCTACAGCAACCACGTCCGGCCGGTGGAGTCGTCGCTGGAGCGGTGGGGGATCAGCCCGGCGCTGGCCCGGAGGGTGGCGTGGCCACTGGTCGAGCACTCCTACGCCCGGGGGCTCGACCCCGCCACCGTGGTGGCTGTGGTGCTGGTGGAGAGCAGCGGGAAGCCCACCGCCACCAGCTTCGTCGGCGCCCGGGGGCTCATGCAGGTGATGCCGATGCACGAAGGCCACTGGGGCTGCCAGGGCGACCTCTACGGCATCGAGTCGAACCTCTGCTACGGGACCCGGATCCTGGCGTGGAACCTCGCCCGGTTCCAGGGCGATGAGCAGCGGGCGCTCCTGGCCTACAACGGGTGTGTCAACGGGACCAACACCCCCAACTGCCACACCTACCCGAGCAAGGTCCACCGCATGCGCGAGCTGGTTCGGGCCGAATGGAGGCGCGTGGCCCCCGACGCCTATAACGCGCTCCGCCTCGGCACCGTCTCCCCCGTCGGCGCGGGGCCCTGACCCGCCAGGTCGTTACCCGCCCAGCTCCTCCAGCAGCTGCGCCGCCGCGTGGGTGCCCTTCTCGATGTTGTCCACGCTGATCCATTCGTCGGGCGCGTGGGCGTTCTCGCCCGGGAGCCCGAACCCCATGAGCAGCACCGGCGCGTCCAGGACATCCTCGAACTCCGGGACGATGGGGATCGATCCGCCTTCGCCGGCGTAGACCACCTCCTGGCCCCAGGCCGAGCCCAGCGCCCGCTCGGCCGCGTCGTACAGCTCGCTGCCGAGGGTGGCCCGCCACGGCATCCCGCCGTGCAGCGCCCGGACATCCACCGCCACGCCCTCCGGCGCCACCTTTTCGATATGGGCGGTGACCAGCTCCTCGATCTTCTTCGGGTCCTGGTCCGGGACCAGGCGGAAGCTGATCTTGGCCATGGCCTTCGCCGGAAGCACGGTCTTGGCGCCCTCACCGGTGTACCCGCTCAGCAGCCCGTTCACCTCCACCGTGGGGCGGACCCAGAGCCGCTCCGGCGTGCTGTACCCCGCCTCGCCCTGCTCCGACGTGCCGGTGTCGGCCTGGAACCCGGCGTGGTCGAATGGCACGTCCGCGATCTTCGCCCGGTAGTCCTCCATCGGGTCGACATCGTCATAGAAGCCGGGGATGGTGGCGTGCCAGCGGTCATCGTGCATGCTGCCGATGATCCGGGCCAGCGCCGTGGCCGGGTTCACCACCGCGCCGCCGTAGCTCCCGCTGTGCAGGTCCGTCTTCGGACCGCGGACGTGGACCTCGAGGTAGGTCAGTCCCCGGAGGCTGGTTCCGATGGTGGGCACGTTCTCGCCCACCATCGTGGTGTCGCTGATGACCACGTAGTCGCACGCGAGCCGGTCCTTGTGGGCCTTCACGAAGGGCATGAGGTTCGCGCTTCCGATCTCCTCCTCGCCCTCCGCCAGCACCACCACGTTCACCGGCAGCGAGCCGTCCACCTTCATGTGGCCCTCGATGGCCTTGACGTGGAGGTACAGCTGGCCCTTGTCATCCACCGAGCCCCGGGCAAAGAGCTTGCCGTCCCGGACCTCCGGCTCGAACGGCGGCGACGTCCACTCGTCCAGCGGCTCCGGCGGCTGGACGTCGTAGTGGCCGTAGATCAGCACCGTGGGCGCGTCGGGCCCCGCCTCCCGGTACTCGCCCAGGACTATGGGGAACCCGTCGGTCGGCTCCAGTGAGACCTCGAGCCCCGCCTCGCCCATCCGCTCGGCCAGCCACTCGGCCGCCGCGCGCATGTCGTCGCGGTGCTCCGACTTGGCGCTGATGGACGGGATCCGGAGGAAGTCGTCGAGCTCCTCCTTGAACCGCCCCATGTGCTCATCGATATATCCGTGTACGTCCGCCATCGATTCTTCTCCTGTCGCGAGACGGACCGGCGCCCCACGGCCGTGCCGGGGAGCGCCGGTCCCTTGATCAGTACGGCCGGGCCGTCTAGTTCCCCATCAGCTCCGCCACCAGCGCCTCCGCCTGGTAGATGGCGCGGAGCGCCTCCAGGATCCCGGCGCTGTGCACGCCCACCGTCCGGGGCTTGTCCTCCCGGAACAGCCACTCGTTCGGGAGCGACTCGATGTTCCCGTCGAAGGCGATCCCGACGATCCCGGCGTTCCGGTCGATCATCGGGCTGCCGCTGTTCCCGCCGGTGATGTCATCGGTGGTGACGAAGTTGATGGGCGTGTCCAGGTCGATCCGGTCCTTCGCCGCCACGGCGCTCGCCGGCAGGTCGAACGGACTCTCGTTGTCGAAGTTCGCGGCCCGCTCGAACAGGCCCCAGTACGTGGTCTTCGGCGGCGCCATGGTCCCGTTGTACGGGTAGCGGGCCACCACGCCATCGGTGATCCGGAGCGTGAAGGTGGCGTCCGGCGGGATCGAGGTGCCCTTCACGGCGAAGAGGGCGCGGGCGAACCGCTCGTCCTGGACGGCCTCGGCCGCGTCGATCTCGGAGAGCCGCGACCGGATCGAGTCGATGGCCCCGTCCATGACCCGGGCCACCGCCAGCCCCACGTCGGACTCGGCCTCCACGGCGTCCACACCGCCCTCGATGAGCTGACGACGGAACTCGGGGTCCATGATCCGGGTGCTGCCCACGATCCGGCTCGCCGCCTCCTCCGCCGTCTCGCCATCACGGAACGCCGCCACCACCAACGGATCGCTTTCCGCCAGGAACCGCTGCGCCAGCCGCAGCCGCACCGCCAGCAGCCGCGTCGCGATCTCCGGGTTCACCGGTGACGGGCCCAGCAGCCGCTGCTCCATCTGCGCCAGCTCCTCGGCGCCGTACTCCTCGCCTCGCTCGTCGGCCGGCTTCGCCGACTCCCGGACGTAGCGGATCAGGGTTCCCCCCAACCCGAGGTGCGGATCGCCGATGAAGCCGATGTTGTAGATGGAGGCCTGCTGCGCCAGCGGGACCCTGGCCCGCTGCAGGTCGCTGATCTCGCCCCATACGTCGCCGTACTCGGCCCGCAGCTCCGGGTCGGCCATGACGGCCTCCCGCAGCTCGGCCTCCCACTTGATCTTCCGGCCCACCAGCACGGTGTCCTGGAGCCCCTCCAGCTGGCCCGAGTACGCCTTCAGCGAGTTCTCGAAACCGAACAGCTGCTGCCGCACCGACCGCTCCGCGTCCGGGCCCTGCGAGGCGATCCAGTGAAGGATGTCCACGTAGTCGTGGATGTAGCTGACGATGAACGGGTGGTTCCGGTACTTCTCGTACATCAGCTGCGAGAGCGTCAGGAGCCGGCTCGTGCCGCCGGGGTTCCCGACCACGAACACGGCCTCGCCCTCCGCGGCACCGTCCTCGTCCCACTCGAACCAGTGGTCGGTGGTCACGGCGGTGGCGCTGTCGGCCTCGTACGCCCGCACGAACGCCACGTCCATGGCGTAGCGCGGGTACGTGAAGTTGTCCGGCTCACCGCCGAAGAACGCCGCCTGCAGCTCCGGCGCGAAGACCAGCTTCACCGGCTCGAAACGCCGATAGCGGTACAGGTGGAACCGGCCGCCGTGGTAGAGGGAGACCACCTGGCAGCGGAGTCCGGTCTCCGCCTCACACGCCTCCACGATGGCGTCGGACTCCCCGTCCTGGGCCCGGGCCCGCGCCGTGTCGGAGCTCAGCCCCTGGCCGACGCCCAGCACCCGGTCAGTCACGTCCTCCACGCTCTGGAGCTGGTCCAGGTACAGCCCCGGGCAGACCAGCTCCTCGTCCGGCGAGGCGGCGTAAAAGCCGTCCTCGATGTAGTCGTTCTCCGCCGTGGAGAGCTGGTCGACACAGCCCCGGGCGCAGTGATGGTTCGTCATCACCAGCCCGTTCTCGGAGACGAACGACGCCGAGCAGCCGCCGCCGTAGCGAACCGACGCCAGCCGCACGTGCTCCAGCCACTCCTCCGTCGGCTCGAAGTCGTAGGCTTCCTTCCACCACTCCATCGGCGGGTCCTGGAACGTCCACATCCGTCCCAGCTCCATACCGGTCAGCTCCACGCGCTCGGCGGTGCGGTACGACGCCTCCGTGGGCACCATCGGCCCCTGCATTGCCTCGGCATGGGGCTGCTGCGGAGCCTCTTCCGCACTGATGGGCAGGGTGGCCGTGGGGGCCGCGCCCCCGGACGCGCACGCCGCCAGCAGCAGCGACGCGGCCAGCATGATCGGGATCCTCCGTATACGCGACATGGGTCCGGTCCGTCCTCTCGGGTGTATGGTCATCATCGTGCCTTGGATGTAGCCCGGTGCCCCGCAACCTGCAAGCGCCTGATGAACGGCCCCGGCCGGCCGATCTACGGCGACGGTTCCGGGTGCACGCTGCTCAGCGTGTGCCAGTAGAGGTGCACCGCGTCGGGCGCCGCCCCCAGGCCGTCCAGCAGCGCCGCCGCCGTCTTGGCCGTGTAGGTCGGGTCCAGCGTCAGCCCGCGAGGCGCGAACCAATCCCGGGCCGCCGCGCCCCGGTCGGTGGGGTGGCCGTAGCCCTCGCCCAGGTAGTCTCCCAGAAGCTCCACCCGGTCCAGGACCAGGCGCGGATCCGGCGTCCGCACGCCCGCCTCCGCCAGCCGCCGCACCGCGCCCTCCACCAGCCGGCCCAGGACCACCGTGTTCCCGATAGTGGAAGGGACGATCCGGATCCCCACGATCCGGTCGGCCAGGTCGGTCATGGACACCCCCACGGCGATCCCGGCCAGCGTGCCCAGCGTGCCCGCCGCAACCGTGATCACATCGGGCCGAGGCATCACGCCCGCCCGGACCTGCTCCGCCAGCTCCAGCGCCCCGCCCACGTAGCCGAGGGCGCCCAGAGCGTTCGAGCCACCGCCGGGGATCACGTACGGCCGCTCCGATCGATGCCGCCACCGGACCGCCGCCTCGGCGAACGGCTGGCTCGCGAAGGAGCGGCACCGTCGTACCTCGTCGGCCCACGCCCGGTTCAGCGCCGCCATCTCCCGGGAGTGCTCCGTCTCCGGCTGCGGGAACACCACCAGCGTGGTGGGCAGCCCCACCCGGCGGCCGTGCACCGCCGTGGCCAGGCAGTGGTGCGAGCCCTCCACCCCCGTGGTGATCACCCGCTCCGCCCCCGCTTCCACCGCATCGGCCAGCAGGTACTCCAGCTTCCGGACCTTGTTGCCGCCGTACCGGTCGCTCGACCGGTCGTCCCGCTTCACCCACAGATCGCCCCGGAACCCGGCCGGGACATCCTCCAGCCGCTCCACCGGCGTCGGCCAGTCCCCGAGGTGCACCCACGGGATCCGGCCCTCCGCCTGCGGATACGCCCGAAACAGCGAATTCCCCGACCCTCCCATCCGTACCTCCCTCGCCCTAGCCCTAGCCCTAGCCCTGGCCCTGGCCCTTCCGCCCTCACCCTCCCCCCTCGAATCTAGGCCCTGGCGCCGCCCGTGTCCCGTTCCCACACTTCATTCAGGCGCCACCACCTCTCACCCCGGAGGTCCGACCATGCCATCCAGTCGCCGCACGTTCCTCGGCCGCCTGGCCGCCACCACCACCGCGCTCCTGGCCCTGCCCCAGCGGATCTGGGCCGAAGACGGCGGGGCCGCCGGCGTCGTCTCGAAGCCCTGGCCGCTACGCTCCCGCTGGGTACGAGACGGGATTCCGAGTCCCCCGCCGGGCCGCCTCCCCGCCCAGTTCTGGCGGGCGCTGCGCCACGAGTTCCTGATCCCTGAGGACGAGGCGTTCTTCAACACCGGCACCCTCGGCTCCTCGCCCCGCGCCGTGCTGGACACCGTGGTCGAGCACATGACCCACGTCGAGCGCGACGTGGCTCACTGGGACTACAAGGCCGGCCACGAGCAGTACTTCACCGGCTACTTCCCGGAGACCGAGCTGCGGGCCAGGATCGGCGGCCTCATCAACGCCGACGCCGAGGAGATCGCCCTGGTCCAGAACGCCACCTTCGGGATGAACTTCATGGCCAACGGACTCGACCTCGAGCCCACCGACGAGGTGGTGCTCATGGACGGCGCCCACCCGGGCGGCCGCTGCGGCTGGGAGCTGAAGGACGCCCGCTTCGGGCCCACCGTCCGGGCCGTGCGCGTCCCGGCCAGCCCCGAAAGCCCGGACGAGCTCATCGCCATCTACGAGCGAGCCACCACCCCCCGGACCCGGGTCTGGATGATCCCGCACCTGACCAGCGGCACCGCCGTCCTCTTCCCGGCGGCCGAGATGTGCCGCCGGGCTCGGGAGCGGGGGATCCTCTCCATCGTGGACGGCGCCCAGACCTTCGGCCACCTGGCCATCGACGTCCGCGCCATGGGGTGCGACGCCTTCTTCACCTCACCCCACAAGTGGGGGCTGGCACCCGTCGGGACCGGGTTCCTCTACGTCCGCCGCGACTTCATGCCCCACGTCTGGGGCACGCTGGCCAGCACGAACTGGGACAACCAGGACGACCCGGGATTCCGCCTCATGCAGTACGGCACCGGCAACCTGTCGCTGCTGAAAGGCCTCGAGAAGGCCCTGGACTTCCACGCCGGAATCGGGCCGGAGCGCGTCGAGGAGCGGGTGGTTGGCCTCGGCGACCGGCTCCGGGCCGGCCTCGCCACGATCGACGGCGTCCGGATCCTCTCCCCCACGCACCCCGCAATGCGCACCGCCACCACGATCTGGGGCATGGAACGCCACTCGCCCGCCGAGATCCAGGACGCCCTCTGGGACCGGAGCAAGGTCCGGGTCCGCAGCGTCGGCGCCGGCGTCCGCCAGTGCTGCCACGTCTACACGCTGGAAGAGGACGTCGACCGGACGCTGGAGACGGTGCGGGGGCTGTGAGTTTGACCGCGGCACAACGGACCTGGTTTTACATTTTACATTTTGGCTCTTCGACATTTCGAGTGGGTCGTGGGCTCCGGAGGCATCGTTAACCGCGGAGACGCGGAGGCGCGGAGTACGCGCGGAGAACTTCTTTTGAGTTTGGTCCGGGCACAGCAGGCTGGGCGGCGGAAGACGCTGGCTTTGCGTTGGCATCACGGAGGCCGGGTTCGGGATCACCCACACCAGCTGTCGGGGACTGTCTCCGCCCGGGAAGGCAGCCTCGCCGGCATGCCGCCCCCCGCCGGCCGCGCTGCCTCACCGGAAAAGAATCAACTACCACCACCAGAGGTGGTGGTTTGTTTGGGTGGGTTTAGCCCAAAGG